>NZ_JABSUZ010000010.1:0-189462 GCF_013284345.1 Brevibacillus sp. MS2.2 | reverse complement strand
TATCAATTAGTCGTCACACATTGTGACTATAATCTGAGGAAAGCAGGGATCATGATGGTGAAATTGGTAGCAATTTATCGCAAGCCCGAAGATATCGATGCTTTTGACAAGCATTATTTCGAGGTACATGGCCCATTGGCAGAAAAAATGCCTGGCTTAATCAAAATGGAAGTGAGCAAAATCTACGGAACACCAATGGGAGAATCCGACCTGCATCTGATGGCAGAAATGTATTTTGAATCAAAAGAAGCTTTGATGGAAGCGTTATCATCTCCAGAAGGTCGCGCAGCAGGAAAAGACCTCCGTGGCTTCGCTGGACCAATTGTGTCCATGCATTTTGCAGAAGTAGTTTAATCATGACCACGAAAAGATTGATAGACGAACAAGCGCTCCATCAGAAGCATTACGCAGAGATTTGTGAAAAGCTAAAGCAAGATCCATTTGCACAATTTTTAGGTATCAAGCTGATTGAGCTGGGAGAAGGAACGGCGACAGCGGAAGTCACAGTTGCCGAGCATATGCTAAATGCGCACGGCACCGCTCATGGCGCGATCATCTTCTCCCTAGCAGACTTTGTTTTTGCAGCAGCCTGTAATTCCTATGGGAAAACGTCTGTGGCACTGTCGATGAACATCGGATTTTTGGCTGCTGCCATGAAAGGGAATCGCTTAGTGGCAACAGCGACAGAAGAGAAGAAAAACAATCGCACAGCCTGGTATCGTATCCGTGTAGAAACGGATCATGGCCTGGTAGCGACATTGGATGCACTGGCATACCGGAAAAGTGATTACTTCGTCGAGATCGACGAAAACGAATAACTGACAGCGAAAATAAAACGGAGAAAGGATGCCAAAAGCCATGTGCTTAGGCTCCTTTCACTGTTTCAAGACGATACGAGAAAGGGGGCAAAGATGTCAGTGGAGATCCGCAATCGATTCAACCACTACCTGGGCATAGAAGTTGTGCACCGAGATGAACAGGGCTGTAAGGTAGCACTGAAAATTCGCCCCGAGCTGTTCAATAGCATCGAAGGTGTCGTACACGGAGGCGTTACGGCGACATTAGCCGATGTGGCAATGGGGCATGGGGCAGCACCTCATGTGGATGGCGTACAGCAATGTGTGACGGTGGAGAGCAAGATTCAATACCTGCACCCCGCTCGCGGTGAGATTCTTGAGGCACAATCCCATGTATTGAAACAAGGAAAAAGCTTGATCGTGATGGAAGCACGCGTGACTTGTGATGGCAAGCTTGTGGCTTTTGCTACCGGCACGTATGCGCGGGTTAACCCGCCTGCACAAGGAGGACGTTGATGATGGAAGAGAGCGTTCGTTTTGAACGTGAAGGACATATAGGACTGATTACACTAAATCGCCCAGACGAGCTGAATGCGCTGAACTACAATACATTGGAGCGCCTGGGAAACTTGATTGAGCAGGTGCGCCTGGATGCAAAAGAGATTCGCGTGGTCATCGTGAAGGCAGAAGGGCGAGCATTTAGTGCAGGGGCAGATTTAAAGGAGCGCCGTACACTGACGGAACAGCAGGTACGCCGCAATGTCCGCAAAATCCGCGATGTATTTACTGCGTTGGAGAGGCTTCCGCAGCCGACGATTGCCATGATCAACGGATTTGCTTTTGGCGGGGGTTTTGAGTTAGCACTGGCCTGTGATTTCCGCTATGCCGTCGCAGATGCCAAAATGGGTCTGACAGAGGTGAGCTTGGGCATCATTCCTGGGGCGGGTGGTACGCAGCGGCTTTCTCGCTTGATCGGACCTTCGAAGGCAAAGGAGCTGATCCTGACTGCCAGGCGCATTCAAGCGGAGGAAGCGTATCAAATAGGTTTTGTCAATGCGATTGCAAAAGATACAGAGGAGCTTCGTGAACTGGCAATGGGGCTGGCAAACGAGATTTTGGCAAATGCTCCGCTGGCGGTTTATCAGGCAAAATCAGCTATTGATCGCGGAAGCAGTGTCGATTTGCAGACAGGTCTGGATATCGAAACCATGTGCTATGAAGTGATTATTCCCACGACAGATCGTTTGGAAGCATTGGAAGCTTTTCGCGAAAAGCGAAAACCAGTTTTTAAGGGCGAGTAACATTTTCAAATACGTACTCCTACTGAGTCATAACGCAAGGGAATGAGGGAAGCGACATGATCTTTAATACAGAAATGGAAACGCTACCAAGAGAGAAAATGACGGAACTGCAACTGGCACGCTTGAAAGAAACGATCAAACGCGTATATGAGCGCGTTCCTTTCCACACAAAAGCATTCAATGAGGCTGGTGTGAAACCAGAAGATATCCAATCAATCGAAGACATACAGAAGCTTCCATTTATGAAAAAGACAGATTTGCGAGAAAATTACCCGTTCAATCTGTTTGCAGTCGAAATGAAGGAAGTAGCACGCATTCACGGTTCATCCGGGACAAAAGGAAAACCGACTGTTGTCGGTTACACCAAAAAAGACCTGGAGAATTGGGCAGAAATCGTGGCGCGCGCCATTTGCTGTGCAGGCGGAGAGCCGGGAGACATTTTCCATAACGCGTATGGCTACGGCCTTTTTACAGGCGGTTTGGGTCTACACAACGGCATCGAGCACATGGGCGCAGTCGCAGTGCCAGTATCCGGTGGCAATACCTCCCGTCAAATTACGTTGATCGAGGACTTCAAACCACGTGGCATTGCAGCAACGCCATCCTATGTCCTCAATATCGTGGAAGAGATGAAGAAGCAAGGGATCGATCCACGTGGGACGAGTGTTAAGTACGGGATTTTTGGTGCAGAACCGTGGTCAGAAGAAATGCGCGTACAGTTGGAGCATGAGCTCGACATTAAAGCCGTGGACATTTACGGGCTGAGCGAAGTGATGGGGCCAGGTGTTTCCATTGAATGTCATGAAGTGCAGAATGGTCTGCATATCGCAGAAGACCATTTCTACGCAGAAATTATCGATCCGAATACTGGAGAAGTGCTCCCATACGGACAAGAAGGTGAGCTGGTATTCACGTCGCTGACGAAAGAAGCATTCCCGGTTGTGCGCTACCGTACGGGTGATATCGCTTCCCTCAATCCTGAGCCCTGTAAGTGCGGACGGACAACCATGCGGATGTCTCGCATCAAAGGGCGTGTAGATGACATGCTCATTATTCGCGGGGTCAATGTGTTCCCGACAGAGATCGAATCCGTTCTGCTTACCTTCAACCAATTGGCTCCACACTATCAAGTCGTCATTGAACGCGACGGTGCCCTCGACCGTTTTGAGGTGCACTGCGAGTTGACACCAGCATATGCAAATGAGATCAGTGGGAATGACAGCTCTGCACTCTCGCCATTGGTGAAAGAAATCTGTCATGACATCAAAAATACGTTGGGCGTGTCTGTGGTACTGCGGGTGCAACCGCCGAATTCCTTGACGCGCAGCGAAGGAAAAGCGATTCGTGTCGTGGATAACCGGAACAAATCACAGGCAGCTATTTAAACCAGCTCCTGTAAAAAAAAAGGGTGTGACAGCTCATGGCCTATGAATATATTAGCGTAGCCAGTGAAGATGGTGTCGGTATCATTACGTTGAATCGACCGAAGATTCTAAACGCACTGAATTTGCAGCTCGTCGACGAATTGGTTGACCAGCTGGAGCAAATGGACCGCGACCCGGATATTCGGGTGATCATCCTGACTGGCAACGCGAGGGCGTTCGCAGCGGGTGCTGACATTAATGAAATGGCGGAAGCATCAGCCATCGATATCATGAAGCGCAATCAGTTCGCGGTTTGGGATCGCATCTCACTCATATCCAAGCCGATTATTGGTGCCGTCAGCGGTTTTGTGCTCGGTGGTGGCTGTGAATTAATGATGAACTGCGATATGGTGATCGCTTCGGAGACAGCCGTCATTGGTCAACCGGAAATCAAGCTTGGTGTCATGCCTGGGGCTGGTGGTACACAGCGTCTGACGCGTGTAGTAGGTGAGCGAAAAGCACTGGAGATGCTGCTCACAGGTGAACCGATTTCGGCCAAAGAAGCGTTGAAATACGGACTGGTCAATCGGGTAGTGCCAGTGGAGGCGTACTATCAGGAAGCGCTCAAGCTGGCGAAGCAAATCGCCCAGCAGCCGCCACTCGCGGTACAGGTCATCAAAAAAGCCGTGTACAAAGCTGGGGATCTTCCCCTTCAAGAGGGAATGGATTACGAGCGAAACGGCTTTTATCTTCTTTTGGCAAGTGAAGATCGAAAAGAAGGCATGCAAGCTTTTCTGGAGAAGCGCAAACCCCGTTTTACGGGAAATTAGGAGGCGGTCATGTACGAAACGATTCTTTATGAAGTGTCAGAAGGCGTAGCAGTGGTGACTTTGAATCGTCCAGACAAATTCAATGCGTTTACAGCCGTCATGAATATGGAAATCACCGATGCGTTGAAGCAGGCGCAGAAGGATGCGGATGTGCGTTGCGTCGTTCTTACCGGAGCAGGGCGGGCGTTCAATGCGGGTCAGGATCTCAGTGACGTTTCTGATGGAGGAGATGTGGATTACGGTGGTTTCTTACGGGATCGCTACAATCCAATGATCCTCCAGTTTCAAAAAACCGAGAAACCAATCATCGCAGCGGTTAACGGTGTTGCAGCAGGTGCAGGCATGAGTGTTGCGCTGGCGTGCGATATTCGCCTGGCTTCGGAAAAGGCATCCTTCGTCAATGCTTTTGTCAACATCGGGCTCGTTCCTGATTCAGGAGGCTGCTATTTCTTGCCGCGCATCGTCGGGATCGGCAAGGCGTTGGAGCTGGCGATGACGGGGGAAAAGGTATCCGCTGAGGAAGCACTGCGAATTGGATTGGTCAATCAGGTGTACCCTGCGGAAAGCTTCATGGAGGATGCGTTGGCGTATGCGCGCAAGCTGGCGTTACTGCCGACGAAGGGGATTGGTTTGATCAAGCGCACGATGTACAAGGGGCTTGAGATGGGGTTGGAAGAGACCTTGGCATATGAAGCTTTTGCACAAGAAGCGGCTGGCAGCACAGCGGATCATAAGGAAGGGGTCACCGCTTTCATGGAAAAACGTGCGCCTCGTTTTACAGGCCGTTAGAGGCGAAGGGAGGCAAGCCCAAGTGAGTATAAAAACAGTAGGCGTCATTGGGGCGGGAACAATGGGAGCGGGGATCGCTCTCGTCTGTGCTCGCAAAGGACATCAGGTCATGCTGCTGGATGCAAATCAGGCGGTGCTGGACAAAGCGCTTGTCTATTTGGAATCGATCCTGACAAAAGATGTGGAGAAAAACAAAATCAGTGAACAAGAAATGACAGAGACGCTAGAGCTGGTCCATCTCGTATCGGAAATAGAGCAGTTGGCAGACTGCGATATCGTCATCGAAGCGGTGCCAGAGCGTCTTGATTTGAAAAAAAGCATTTTCAGCCAGCTTTCTGGGATTTGCAGAGAGGATGCCCTCTTATTAACGAATACTTCCTCTATCTCGATTACGGAGATTGCAGGGGGGCTTTCGCATCCCGAGCGCATTCTCGGATTTCATTTTTTCAATCCGGCACCCGTCATGCCGTTGGTTGAGGTTATTCGCGGGAAAAAATCGAGCGAGGAAAATGTGGAGGTGGCGTATCGATTTGCGCAAGAGTTGGGCAAGGTGCCTGTTCTGGTGACGGACACCCCTGGCTTTATCGTCAATCGAATCGCGCGGCCTTACTATAATGAAGCATTGCGTATACTTGGCGATCATGTGGCAGGTGTGGAGCAGATTGACCGCATTATGAAGCTGGCGGGTGGATTCAAAATGGGACCGTTTGAGCTTCAAGACATGATTGGCATCGACATCAATTTTGCCACCACCAAATCGGTCTATACTGACTTCTTCCATGAAGGACGATTTAAGCCTAGCCGGATTCAGCAACAAATGGTTCAATCCGGTAGCTTGGGCAGAAAGACGGGGGAAGGCTTCTATGACTACAACAAATAAGGCTGTATTGCTCGTGGGCACAAGCCCGCTGTACGCAGAGTTGAATCATTTGATGATGGAAAGAGGCTACCAGGTGCTTACGCTTGCAGAAGCGATGGCGGAACCTGAGTTGGTTGAATTGGCTGTGGAAGTAAATAGCGTCGATTTGCAGGCGAAAAAGAGGCAGATGCGCGAGTTGGATGATCTATTGCCACCAAACGTACCGATCATCACGACTTCGCTCGCGATTACAGCGACAGAGGTAGCGTCATGGACACAGCATCCTGAACGCGTTTGCGGGTTTGGAACGCTCGTGCCCTTGATTGAACGGGAGCTGATCGAGATTGCCCCCGCCCTGCAAACGGAGCTGGATACGATTCAAGTAACGCAAGACTTCTTTCAGTCGCTCGGGAAAGAGACGGAAATCGTAAACGACGAGGTAGGTCTCGTATTCCCGCGCATTTTAACGCTCATTATCAACGAGGCTACCTTTACCCTGATGGAAAAAGCAGCAACCGCTACCGATATCGATATTGCAATGAAAAAAGGCACCAACTACCCATACGGCCCTCTCGAATGGGCAGACCGCATCGGTTTGGATGAGATTTTTGCGATATCGAGAGGCTTGCAGCGCGATCTGGCCGAGGAGCGTTATCGCACTGCGCCGCTATTACGCAAGCTGGTGCTGGCAGGGCGTGTCGGCGTACGCAGTGGGCAAGGCTTTTACACGTACGAGGACAAAGTGGGTGTAGAGGCATGAGCTTGACTAACAAGGAGGTGTACGTAGCAGCAGCAGTACGTACACCAATCGGCAAGCTGGGCGGAAGTCTGAAGAACACCCCCATCGACGACCTGACAGCCATTGTCTTGAATGGAGCACTTGCGAAGGCAGGACAATCCGGTGAGATTGTTGATGGGGTCATCATGGGTAACGTCATATCGGCAGGACCGTTTATTAACATTGCACGCGTTGGTTTGTTAAAAGCAGGGCTTCCTAACACCATACCTGGTCTGACTGTGAATCGGGTGTGTGCATCCGGGCTAGAGGCAGTCAATTTGGCTGCGCAGTCCATCCAGGCAGGACATAGTCAGGTTATGCTGGCGGGCGGTGTAGAGAATTTGACTCGTTCACCGTACATCATGGAAAAATTCGAGCAGCCGTATCAACGCGGCGGACAGACGCTGGTCGAGTCTTTTGGCGGACCTCGTTCTGCTCCTGTCTCGCTGTATGGTGAACTGACCATGGGAGATACAGCGGAAAACGTGGCGGAGCAATTCGGCATCAGTCGTGAAGATCAGGATCGTTTTGCGGCAGAGAGTCAGTCTCGGGCTATCAACGCGATAGATGCAGGTCTGTTCCGCGATGAGATTATTCCAGTCACGTTAAAAGGGAAAAAAGGGGAAGAAACGCTGTTTGATGCGGATGAATTCCCAAGAAGAGATTCCAGTGTGGAGTCATTGTCCAAGTTGCGACCTGCCTTCCGAAAAGAGGGGAGCGTCACAGCAGGCAACTCCTCCGGTATCAATGATGGCGCAGCAGCCTTGCTCTTGATGAATGAAGAAATGCTGCAAAAAACAGGCGTCGCTCCCCTGGGGCGCATTGTTCATTTCGTCAGTGCTGGTGTTGATCCACGCATTATGGGCATTGGTCCGGTCTCTGCGATCCGCAAGCTGCTCGCAGAGACGAACATGACCGTAGAGCAAATCGACTTGTTTGAGTTAAATGAAGCTTTTGCTTCCCAGTCACTCGCCTGCATGCGCGAGCTGGGACTGGACCCTTTGAAAACCAATGTAAACGGTGGCGCAATCGCGTTGGGTCATCCACTCGGCATGAGCGGTGCCCGACTGGCAGGTACGATTCTTTTCGAGCTGAGACGTCGCCAAAAGAAATACGGAATCGTTTCGTTGTGCATAGGCGGCGGTCAAGGATTGGCCACGTTGGTAGAAGCGCTATAGAAAAAAAGCCCTCGTGCATGGGAGGAGTGGAAGAATGAGTACACCTGTCATCATAGATGCTGTACGCACGCCAATCGGTCGTATTGGTGGTGCGTTGAAGGATGTGCGCCCGGATGACCTGGGCGCATTGGTGATTCAAAAATTGCTGGAACGCAACTCCATCGATCCGAAGACGATTGATGATGTCATTATGGGCTGTGCCAATCAGGCTGGGGAGGACAACCGCAATGTCGCGCGTATGTCACTTCTGTTGGCGGGATTGCCTGTCGAGGTGCCAGGAGTGACAGTGAACCGCCTGTGCGGCTCAGGTCTGGAGGCTGTGAACCAAAGCGCGAATGCAATCAAAGCTGGAGCAGGTCACGTCTATATTGCGGGCGGGACAGAGAGTATGACACGCTCTCCGCTGGTGATGATGAAGCCTGGTACGGCTTTTCAGCGCGGCAATCAGCAGTTGGTCGATACGACGTTGGGCTGGCGCTTGGTTAACGAAAAAATGAAAGAGATGTATCCGCCGATCAGTTTGGGGGAGACAGCGGAGAAGGTAGCGGAGCAATACGGCATTAGCCGTGAAGCGCAAGATGAGTTTGCTTTGCGCAGTCAGCATAATTATGCACGTGCCTTGGCAGAAGGAAAGTGGGAGGCAGAGATCGTTCCCGTAGAGCTGAAAGGGCGAAAAGGTGAGGTTACGCTGTTTGAACACGATGAGCATGCACGTCCGGAGACGACCATCGAACAGCTCCAAAAGCTGAAACCAGCATTCCAGGCAGATGGCAGCGTCACAGCAGGCAACTCCAGCGGTCTAAACGATGGAGCATGCGCTCTGCTTATCATGGAACAGGAAGCGGCTCTTGCAGCCGGCTTGAAGCCTCGTGCAAGAATCGTTGCATCCTCAGTGGCCGGTGTCGCTCCTTCCGTGATGGGAATTGGACCTGTACCTGCTACACGCAAAGTGCTGAAGCAGGCAGGCTTGTCATTGGAGCAAATTGATCTGTTCGAATTCAACGAGGCTTTTGCGGCACAGGCAGTAGCGAGTGTACGTGAGCTAGGGATCAACCCTGATCTGGTCAACGTAAATGGCGGAGCGATTGCTTTGGGCCATCCGCTCGGATGTAGCGGTGCGCGTATCCTGACTACTCTGTTGTATGAAATGGAGCGTCGTGATGCCCGATACGGGTTGGCAGCGATGTGCATTGGAGTTGGACAGGGGATTGCGACGATTATCGAGCGTGTGTAGCTTGGGCATATAGGGAGGCAGGTACTCTTGATAGATAGACTCCAGCCGGGTACGACAGAAGAACTTACTGTGACGGTGACAAAGGACATGCTGCCTGTTTTTGAGGGCCAAGTCGTGCATCCCGTGATGTCGACCGTCAGTATGATTTATTACATGGAATGGGCAGGAAGACGCGTCATTTTACCATTCCTGGAAGCCGATGAGGAGGGCTCGGGATTTGCTGTAGACATCAAGCATGTCGGCCCAGCCGTGATTGGTCAGGAGGTTACGTTCCGGGCTACCTGTGTGCAGGTTACCGAAAAACGCGTAGTGTGCGAGGTTACGGCGGACACTACGCGTAATCGTGTAGGACTCGGGACGTTCGTCCAGGCTATCTTCAAAAAGGACGAGATCAAGCGGCGTTTTGAGGTCTTGCAAGCGGAGATCGAGCAGGAAGTAAATGGGAATAAATAAATATGACAGAATAAATTGACTCTTTTAAAATGTTTTACTATAATTACGTTTAAATTACGTTATACGATTTTATCGTCATATACTCTCGATCGATTCACGCACTTCCTACAGAATATGGTACAATTTCACACAGCTAATAGGTATGAATCGATTTGGGGGTAGAAGAAACGTGAAGCCACAATCCATGCTTTTTACAATTTACGGTGAATACGTCCGCCATTATGGAAGCGAAATCTGGATTGGTAGTCTGACCAAGCTGATGGGGGAATTCGGACTGTCGGAGCCGGCTGTTCGTGCAGCCATCTCCCGGATGCTTCGCCAAGGCTGGCTGGAATCGCGAAAAGTAGGGAACCGCAGCTTCTACTCGGTATCCGAGCGCGGCAAAAAGCGGCTGGAAGAGGCAGCGGCACGTATTTATAAGGTCGAGACAGATGTGTGGGACGGCAAGTGGTGCATTGCCAGCTACAACATCCCAGAGGAGCGTCGAGCGCTGCGTGATCAACTGCGGAAGGAATTGGGCTGGATGGGCTTCGGGATGCTGACGACCAGCACATGGATCAGCCCGAATAACCTCAGTGATCGCGTGAAGGACCTGACGGAAGCGCACGAGATTACAGAGTATGTGGAGATTTTTACATCAGAGCATATGGGCTGGAGCAATCCGAAGCAGCTCGTACAGAAGTGCTGGGATATCGATGAAATCAATGAAAAATACAAGGCCTTCATCGATGCCTACCGAGAGGAATACGAGCAGCTTGCTGCCAAACTTAGCAATGGGGAAGAGGTTCCAGACAGCCATTGCTTCGTGGAAAAGACAAAGCTCGTCCACCAATACCGCAAGTTCTTGTTCATCGATCCTGATTTGCCGCAGGAATTGTTGCCAGAGCTGTGGTTGGGCAAAGAGGCGGATCAGTTGTTCCAAAATTACTACCAGTTATTGAATCCAGGGGCAGTACGATTCTTCGAGACCGTGTATGAAGCTGCGCCATCTGCATAGGCGAAAGCTGCGAAGGAAAGGCCCTAGCACGTCTAGGGTCTTTTTCAATCAATTGGTTTTCCATTATTTAAAATGTAAGCGTTTTACTTGGGTGTAGTTTGGTGGACGCGAAACAAAGGGGGTACAGCACGAATATGACGGAATTGCTGCAGTACGTTGCAAACGGCCTCGTCAGTGGCGGGATTTACGCGATCGTAGCGGTTGGTTTCATCACGATTTACAACGTAAGCAAGGTGATTAATCTGGCGCAGGGTGAATTTTTGATGCTGGGCGGAATGGTCACAGTTGCTTTGATTGGCATGAATCTTCCATATGGTTTGGCGGCATTGCTCGCGATCCTCATGGTCACCTTGATCGGTGTTTTGATGCAGAAATATGTAATCGCTTACGTTAAAAAGTCCAATCCAATTAGTTTGATTATTTTGACGATAGGGATTTCCACACTCATTCGTGGCATTGCCAGCTTTATTTGGGGAAAAGATGCGTTTGCACTCGAACCGATTACGAGCAATGAGCCGATCTCGATCGGCGGCGTGATGATCGCCCAACAAAGTATCTGGATTTTGGCTGCTGTTCTTATCATTCTTTTTTTACTTTGGTACTTGATGGACAAGACGATTCTCGGCAAAAAAATTAACGCCTGTTCGGTCAACCCGATGGCAGCTCGCCTGATGGGGATTAGCCCGACAAAGATGAGTATGCTGGCCTTCGCGATCAGTGGAGCGACAGGAGCGATTGCAGGAATCGTGATCGCGCCGCTTTCCGTAACGTCCTACGATGTTGGCGTGCTGCTCGGAATCAAAGGCTTTTCCGCAGCCATTCTTGGCGGACTCGGAAATCCATTGGGTGCAGCCGTAGCCGCCTTTTTACTCGGGATCGTCGAGTCGCTGGGAGCTGGCTACATCAGCTCCGGTATGAAGGACGCGATCGCCTTTCTGGTGTTGATCGGCATGCTGTTGATTAAGCCATCCGGCATCTTTGGAGAACGCAGCGTTGGAAAAGGAGGGCTATGATGAAGCAGATCATCGATAAGTGGGGCAAAAGTATAGGAATCTACCTGTTTTTGATGATTCTTTTCCCATTCGTGATGCCAGATGAATACTATCGTTCTGTCGGAATTATTATCGGTCTTCAAGCAATCGTAACCATCGGGCTATGTCTCGTAATGGGGCTGGCGGGACAAATTTCGCTGGGACAAGCAGCGTTTTGGGGGATAGGTGCCTATACGTCGGCAGTATTGACGACGAAGTACGGTCTGCCGCCATTTATCAGCCTCATAGCTGCTGCGATTGTTCCAGGGTTATTCGCCTTTATCCTCGGGCGGGCGATAGCGGGGCTGCAAGGCTATTACCTTGCGATGGCGACACTCGCATTTGGCTACATCGTGCAGATCGGGATTACGGAATGGGAGTCGGTCACCGGGGGAGCAAACGGGATGATCAGCATTCCACAAATGACCTTCTTCGGTGGAAGCGAGCTATCTATGTACTTTCTGATTTGGGGAGTCGTCACCTGTGTGCTGCTCTTCTCCCTTAATCTCTTGAACTCACGCGTCGGCAGAGCGTTTCGGGCGATTCACAAAAGTGAGATTGCCGCGACCTCGATGGGAATTGATGTCCGCAAGTTCAAGCTGAATGCCTTTGTGGTAAGTGGCATGTTCGCTGGTATTTCCGGCGGCTTGTACGCCCACTACATGGGAATTCTCGATCCGCAGCCGTTCGGACTGCACGAATCGATCAAGTTTCTCACGATGGTCGTCATCGGCGGGATGACAAGCATCTGGGGCGCTTTGATCGGGACGATCCTGATTGGCTTTATTAGTGAAGCGCTGGTCCTCTTGAGTGAAGTGGTGCCGGGCTTGCAAGGGGATGTGGACACGATTGTATTCGGTGCGATTCTCGTGCTGATCGTTATGTTCATGCCAGAAGGATTGGTTCCGCGCATCCGGGCTGCTTTCGAAAAAGGGCAGGCGAAAAAGGCGAAGGCCATGGCTGACGAAGCACAGCGAAAGCAGCAGGTGGAAAGGAAGGCTGCAACATGACAACACTTTTGGATGTGCAAAAGCTCTCTCGTGATTTTGGCGGCGTACGGGCAGTGAATCAAGTAGATTTTCAGGTGCGGGAAGGAGAGATTCTCGCGCTGATCGGCCCGAATGGCGCTGGGAAAAGCACCGTACTCAACATGGTGTCGGGTGTGATCCCGCCTTCGGAAGGAGAGATTCGCTTCAGCAGCCAGCCATTGACACGTGTGCAAGGCTATGAATATGCCGGATTGGGCATCACGCGAACCTTTCAAAACCTCCAGACCTTTGACGATATGACCGTTTTGGAAAACGTCATGGTTGGCATGCATACCAAGACAAGCGCGAGTATCTTTTCCTGTGGCATGAATCTGGCAAAGTCCCGTAAGGAAGAGAAGTTGATGCAGGAGCAGGCACAGACGTGGATAGAGAATGTAGGACTGGCAAAGGAAGTGTCCTCGCTGGCTGGGAGCTTGCCGTACGGGAAGCTGCGGCTGATGGAGATTGCCCGCGCAATGGTAGCCAAGCCGCGGCTGCTCTTGTTGGATGAGCCTGCTGCGGGTCTGAATCATACCGAGACAGCGGAGATGAGCCGCATGTTTTGCGAGATTCGCGACAATGGAACGGCTATTTTGCTAGTGGAGCATGACATGGACATGATCATGACGATTGCGGACCGCATCGTAGTATTGGATCAAGGATCAAAAATCGCAGAAGGAACCCCGCGTGAGATTCAGGAGAACCCGCGAGTGATTGCGGCGTATCTGGGTGCAGAATGAAGCGCGAAAGAGGTGGAACATGATGGGGAAGGCAGTCCTTACAGTAGACAACATCACGGCTCGCTACGGTCCGGTAGAAGTGCTGCACGGCATTACTCTGCAAGTGAACGAAGGCGAGATCGTCTCCCTGTTAGGCGCAAATGGGGCAGGCAAAACGACGCTTTTGAACTGTATCTGCGGTCTGCACGGCGAAAAGGATGGGAAGATTTGGTTTCGTGACGCGGACATTACGCGTGTCCCTGCTGAGTTGGTGGTACCCCGGGGGATGGCGCATGTGCCGGAGCGCAGACAAATTTTTTCGACGCTGACCGTGGAGGACAATTTGTGGCTGGGTGCTTCGCATCGGATGCCCAAGACGAGCAAAAAGGAAATTGCCAAAGAAATGGAGACGGTGTATGAACGTTTTCCGATTTTGGCAGAGCGGAAATGGCAGCTCGGGGGAACGCTTTCCGGGGGGCAACAGCAAATGCTCGCTATTGGCAGAGCGCTCTTGTCTCGACCGCAGCTTCTCTTGTTGGACGAGCCTTCGCTAGGATTGGCTCCACTGATTGCCAAAGAAATCCTGACGATTGTGCAGGAGATTCGCTCGGAGTGGGGGACCACGGTGCTGTTGGTCGAGCAAAATGCTCGCGCAGCGCTCGCTATTTCCGACCGGGCTTACGTACTCAGTACGGGAGCTGTCATGCTGGAAGGGAAGGCAGACGAGATTAGCAATGACCCACGAGTACAATCTGCTTATTTGGGAAGCTCCCACGAAGCAGTGTAGCCAACATAGCAGTTTGATCAAGATCAACCACATACATGAGGGGGTACACCCATGAAAAAACGAACATTCAAAAATTGGCTATTTCCAGCAGCAGTCGCTTCGCTCGTATTCTTGAGCGCCTGTGGAGGCGGCACTACACCAGCAGCAGAGTCAGGCACTGGTGGCGCCAGCAAGGACCCGATCAAGGTCGGCGCTATTTTCTCACTGACTGGTCCGAACAGTCCGCTCGGCGTACCGGAGAAGCAAGCGGTAGAGCTGTTGGTAAAAGAAATAAACGGAGCAGGTGGAGTGGATGGCCGACCGTTGGAAGTCATTTTTGAAGACGACAAGTCTGACAATACGGAAGCGGTAAAAGCAATCAAAAAGCTCGCTTCGAAAGAAAAGGTCGTAGCTGTACTCGGCTCCTCAGGCAGTGGTCCGTCTCTCGGGATGGCTGAATATGCCGCAGCAGAAAAGCTCCCGCTGATCTCGATGGCAGCGGCAGACCAAATCACCAATCCAGTTCGTGCAGGCATCTACAAAACACCACACACGGATGTACACGGAACGAAGCGCATCTTCAAATATTTGAAGGAAAAAGGCATTACAAAAATTGCTACGCTCAATGACAGCAATCCATACGGAAGTGGCTGGACGACGCAATTGCAAAAATATGCGCCTGAATACGGCATCACGATTGTAGCGGAAGAAAAATACGGCACAAAAGATCCGTCCATGAGCTCCCAATTGACCAAGATCAAAGGGACTGATGCGCAGGCGTTGATTGTGGCAGGTACGAACCCAGGACCCGCTACGATTGTGAAGGAAGCCAAGCAATTGAACCTCACTATTCCGATCATTAGCAGCCATGGCTCTGCGAACAGCAAATTCCTCGAACTGATTGGAGACGCTGGCGAGGGTGTCTTGATGGTAGCTGGAAAACTGCTCATCCCTGAACAAGTAGCGGCGGATGATCCGCAATCTGCCATCATCAAAAAATTCGTGGATGGCTATCAAGCTGCCTACAATGCACAGCCAGACGGCTTCGCGGGATACGGGTACGACGGTTTGAATTTGCTCGTGGAAGGCTTGAAGCAAGCAGGCGGCGACACATCCAAGTTGGGCGAAGTATTGGAAAAGGTGAAATACGTAGGGGTAACCGGAGAATTCAAGTTCACGGCTGATGATCATAACGGTCTGACAGAAGACAGTATGATCATGGTTGAAGTGAAGGATGGAAAGTTCCAGCTCGTTAAATAAGTAAAAGAAGTGAGTTCCCTCCGCGTACTGAAGAAGAATGCGGGGGGAATCGTTGTTTTCATCACAAGGGTAGGAGGATCATGCATGTCTCAATTGCTGAATAGCGTCTTAATGGTCGCACCGATTTTACAAAAGGCATTTTTGTCCGAATGTATGGTAGGAGTCACCGATAAAGAGAAGTTTCTCGCCTACTATCCGGCACAAGGCTTGAACCTGGGGATTCGAGTAGGAGACGAATTGCGCCCGGGGAGTATTAATGCGACGGCGGTAAAAGAGGGCAAGCGGGTAGTGAAGAAGATTTCCAAAGAGCTCTACGGCATTCCTTATATCGCAGTCGGTTATCCGCTTGTCGAAAACGGACAAGTAGTCGGTTGCTTGGCGACAGGCGTGACGACCGATCAAGAGGATCGCTTGCACGGCTTGGCTCAAAATTTGACGGACGCGCTGGAAAATATCGCACAGCACACAGAAAGTCTGGCAAAGGACGCGGACCATTTGGCACAAGCTAGCCACACGCTGAGTGATGCAGCCGGTCAATTAGGGCTGAAAATTACAGAGACGACCCAGATCAACGAATTGATTCGCAATATCTCAACACGCTCGAATGTCCTGGGATTGAATGCCGTCCTTGAAGCGGCACGTGCAGGTGCTGCTGGTCGCGGCTTTTCCGTGGTCGCAGAGGAAATCCGTCAGCTTTCCCAGACGACGGCTACTTCAGCGAAGGGCATTTTCCAACTGTTGGATGAAATGAATGCACTCGTCGGAACGGTTACTGATGAAATGGAGAAGACGATGAATCACAGCGTACAGCAGTCGACGCGAATACAGGAGCTGGATGCAGTCATGCAAGAGCTGCGGCATATGGCTGAGCAATTGAAAAAGGCAGCAGATATAACTGGGCACGGAGAATAGGAGAGTCTCCATGTAAGCGTATTGCAAAAACGTATGACGATATGTTATTATTGCGTTATAAAAACGTATTATAATTTTATCATAATGCATATCTGATAAAAGGAGGGCGTTCTCCATGCAAATGAGGCTCGAACATGCCGATTTGACTGAAAACGAAAAGTTGGAAGCGTTTTTAGCGAGAATCGATCGTGGGGAAAAAATAGAGGCAGACGATTGGATGCCAGACGACTATCGCAACCAGTTGATCAAGCTGATTTCGATGCATGGCATCAGTGAGATCATGGGTGCACTGCCGGAAAAAGAATGGGTACCAAAGGCGCCGACACTGCGCAGAAAGCTGGCGATTATGGCCAAGGTCCAGGACGAGATGGGGCATGGTCAATTGCTGCTTCGCGTCGCAGAAGATTTGCTTGAGCCATTGGGCAAGACGCGTGAGGATATCATGAATGATTTGTTTTCAAAGAGACTGAAATTTCACAATGTATTCCACATGGAAGCACCTACCTGGGCTGATGCTGGTGTGATCGGCTGGCTGGTTGACGGAGCGGCTATTATTACGCAATCGATGTCCCTTGATACATCGTATGCACCTTATGCCCGCGCTCTGCATCGGATCTGTGCGGAAGAAAAGTTCCACGCCCAGCACGGGGAGAGTATCGTCTTGGAGTTGGCAGAAGGCACCGATGAACAGCGCCAAATGCTGCAAGATGCCATCCATCGTTGGTGGCCTGCCCTCTTGATGTTTTTCGGACCGCCGGAAAACGGCAACATTACGAGCAATCAGGAAGCCAACATGCGCTACAAGATTCGTACACAGACCAATGAAGAATTACGCCAAGTATTCCTGAAAAAGTACTTGCCGCGTATTTTCCACCTCGGCTGCACAGTTCCAGACGATACGATTTACTTCGACGAGGCAGAAGACAAATGGGTCTACCAACAGCCTGATTGGGAAGAGTTCAAGCAAATCGTCAAGGGGAACGGACCACGCTCCGCTCACCGTCTGAATCTTCGGGTAATGTCTTATGAGGAAACCAAATGGGTGCGCGATGCGATTATGTCGTACGGCCGACAAGTAGGGTAGGTGAATGTGGATGAGCAACGAAAACTTTTTCATATACGAAGTATTCAGCCAAAAAAGCGTAAATGCTCCGTTCGTCCAACAGTTCAGTTTGTTGGCACCCAATAAAGAAGTCGCATTGAGCATGGCGAGGGAGAATTTCTTGCGCCGTGAGCCTTGTTTTAATTTGTGGGTAGTCAAGCGCGACGACATTTTTGGACTTCCGCCAGAGGAGCGTCCTTTTCTGGAAAGACTCGACAACAAGAGCTATCGGGAGACCAAAGGGTACGGCGACTTGCAGTCAAGATGGCGCCACCATCGCGAGCAGTACGAAGAAAAACAGAAGCATGCAGGCAACGGCAGTTAAGCAGGAGGGATACAATCATGGGCGACCGTTTACATGTAGAAACAGTAGAAGCAGCAAACCAAAACCCGTCATTTGCAAAAGCCTTGACCGACCTGTTGTTCCAGCTTGCTGATGACGATTTTATATTGGCTTATCGTGGATCGGAATGGCTGGGGCTTGCTCCGCATATTGAAGAAGATGTGGCGTTTTCATCGATGTCTCAGGACATGATGGGCCATGCGGTGATGTTCTATGAAATGCTTGAGCAACTAGGAATAGGCAAAGCAGACGATCTCGCACAGCTCCGCGAGGCGAAGGTGTTTTCCAATGCGATCTTGGTAGAGCGTAAAAACGGCGACGGCGATTACAACGATCATCCTCATTACGATTGGGCTTATGCGATTGTTCGCAGCTATGTGTACGGCTTATACAAGCAGGTTCGCTTGGAGGCTCTTACGCAGTCGTCATACGCACCACTTGCGCTTGTCAGCCGCAAAATGATGACAGAGCATCGCTATCATCTGATGCACTGGCAAGTTTGGTTGAAGCAATTGGCGAACAGTACGGCTGATGCGCGTCAGAGACTGGAGGCAGCCATTGCAGAAGTTTGGAAGGATGCCGGGGAGCTGCCTCATCTTGGACCAAACCAGAGCGATATCGTTCAATTTGGCTTGATTGCAGAAGAAGAGCAACTGAAACAAAAATGGCTGACTTTGACCAAAGACATTTTCGAAAAAGCAGGACTCGACTGGCCGGGTGAGCCAGGAGTGCCACAAGAGCGCGGCCGTCACGGTGAACATACTGCTGATCTGGTGCAAGCTTTGGCTACCTTGTCTGAAGTGTATCGCATTGATCCGGCTGCAGGCTGGTAAAAAGGAGTGATTCTCTCATGGCGCAAGAAGAACTGCAACTGCATGAAGGGCTTGAAGCGACATGCTGGGAACTGCTGCAGCAAGTAACGGATCCCGAAATTCCGGTGATCAGCATGGTGGAGATGGGGATGATTCACAAAGTGCGCATCGAGGCAGACATCGTACACGTCGAGGTGCTCCCTACCTTTGTCGGTTGTCCGGCACTCGAGATCATGAAGAAGAACATCACAGAAAAGCTGGTGGAGGCAGAAGGAATCAATCAGGTCCAGGTAACGTTCGTCTATGATCCAGCCTGGACATCTGATCGTATCGCCTTGGATGCTCGCGATAAGCTGAAAAGCTTTGGCATCGCGCCGCCACCGCTTGACTTCAAACCGGGGGATACATGGGAGGTAGCCTGTCCCTATTGTGATTCTCCGTATACACAAATTGAGAATCTGTTTGGCCCTGCTGCTTGTCGAAGTATCTTGTATTGCCGGCATTGCAAGAATCCGTTTGAGGCCCTAAAACCAATCTATTGAGAGAGATTGAGAGGAGCGAATGTCATGGGAGAGTACAAGCAAATGTTTATTAATGGAGAATGGGTGACTGCCGAGAGTGGAGAATCCATTCAGATTACGAATCCTGCTACAGGGGAAACAGTTGGAACAGTAACCTTCGGCGATGGTCGCGATGCCAACAAGGCCATCGACGCTGCTCATCAGGCATTCCCAAGCTGGTCTCGATTGACCGCTCGCGAGCGCGCCAAATATTTGTACAACTTGTCTGAGCTGGTGAAAAACAATCGGGACGAACTGGCGGGCATCATTTCTGCTGAGATGGGTAAGCCTTTGGGCGAGGCAAAAGGCGAAGTGCTGGGTGCCGCTGATAACTTTGTCTGGTACGCAGAAGAAGCCAAGAGAGTCAACGGAGAAACGATCCCATCCTCGGTTGCGAACAAGCGCATCATGGTGCTGCGTCAGCCTGTAGGGGTGGTAGGGGCGATTACCCCGTGGAACTTCCCGGTGAACATGGTTGCACGTAAGATCGCTCCGGCGTTGGCTGCCGGTTGCACGGTAGTTTTAAAGCCAGCAGAAAGCACGCCGCTGTCTGCGATTCGCATGTTTGAGCTGATTGAGCAGGCTGGCTTTCCAAAAGGCGTCGTAAACCTCGTCATTGGAAATCCTGAATCGATTGGGAAGGAGTTCATCGACAATCCGAAGCTCTCCAAAATTGGATTTACAGGCTCCACTCGTGTCGGCAAGCTGCTGATGGAGGGCGCGGCAAAGCAAGTGAAGCGCGTCAGCATGGAGCTTGGTGGTCACGCGCCGTTCATCGTATTCCCGGATGCCGATCTGGATGCAGCCGTAAAAGGTCTGTTTGAGAGCAAGTTCCGTAACTCCGGTCAAATGTGCATTTGCACGAACCGTCTGTACGTCCACGAGGATGTCGCAGACGCTTTCACAGAAAAGCTGGTAGAGCGTCTGAAGCGTGCGAAGGTAGGGGATGGTCGCCAGAAAGAGACAGAAATCGGTCCACTGGTGAACGAGCGTGCCCTGAACAAGGTGCTCGAGCATATCGAGGACGCCAAGGACAAAGGCGGGCAAGTAGTATACGGCGGAAATCGTCTGGTTGAAGGTGATTATGCGAAGGGCTTCTATTGCGAACCGACCTTGCTTGCTGGTGTTACATCGGATATGAAAATCTCCTTTGAGGAAACGTTCGGTCCTGTCGTTCCACTCGTGCGTTTTACAGAGGAAGCGGATGTCGTACAGATGGCAAACGACACGCGGTACGGCTTGGCTGCTTATGTGTACACTCGAGATAATCAGCGTTGCTTCCGCATGGCTGAGCTCCTCGAATACGGAATCGTTGGGATCAATGACGGATCGCCTACCCAGACACAAGCGCCGTTTGGCGGTTTCAAGGAAAGCGGAATCGGCCGTGAGGGTGGCCGCTACGGAATGGATGAGTACTTGGAGACGAAGTTCGTTTCCTTTGGACTGTAAGATAAGAAGAGAGGAAGAGTTCAGACAAGATCTGGACTCTTTTTATTTTCATATAGGAAAGGTTTAAAAAGGTATCGATGAACCAATAAAGCTGGTGAGAAGAAAAAGCACAGGTCTCGTAGACCTTGACAAAGCCTACCCAGTCTCCACTTCCAAAAGGGGACCCGCTTGTCGAACACTTCTTCCTTGAGAATCTTCCGCCCGTAGGGTGGCTTTGGCTCGACGGTCCCCTTTTGGAAGTGGAGACGGACAGTCAATCCCCTTGCGGGCGTGTCAGAGTCGAAGAGAGCTGTGCTTTTTCTTCTCCTCCACTATGTTGACTCAAACAAAAAGAGTCTTCTCTTTTAATATGTCTATTTTGTGAATGGTATTGTTCAACACTTTGTTCATTTTTGTCTACAAAGAAAAAGGGAATCAACGGTATAATGGAGATTGGATCAAGGGTAACATTTAATAGATAAAAATTGGTATTTCATATTGACACAAAACGTACATATGACGACGCCCAGCGAGTGAGGTATCGTCCAAGATTTTACATTTGGAAGGGAGGATATAAACATGGGGAATGAACATCAAATGCACGAGATGTCACCGGCTGCAGGATCAGCAACCTTCTCGGATTTATGGAGTCCGGATGTGATGCTTTTGTCGTTGCTTGTGACGACTGTCTACTTTCTCGTAACAGGTCCTATGCATAAACGTTTTGAAAACGCTACACCGGCGACTGGCAAGCAAAGATTGCTTTTTGTGTTGGCAATCGTGTTGTTTTACGCCGCACAAGGAAGCCCTATCAGTTATTACGGCCATCATTACATGTTTAGTTTGCACATGCTCCAACAATCGATCTTGTACTTTGCCCTGCCGCCGCTTATGCTTCTGGCAATGCCTGAATGGCTTTTGGCCAAGATTTTCCGTCCGAAAGCGCTAAAGTTCATCCTGAACTCTTTGACACATCCGTTAGTGGCAGCGCTGTTGTTCAACTCACTGTTTTCGTTTTACCATGTTCCGTTTATCTTTGATGCCGTCGCGATCAACCATGAGTGGATGACGTTTTATCATGTCATTCTCGTGATTGCTGCATTTGCGATGTGGTGGCCAATTGTGAGTCCGTTGTCTGATAACAAGCGACAACTGGCCGGATTGAAAAAACTATCGTACGTTTTTGCAAACGGTGTCTTGATTACGCCAGCCTGTGCGCTGATTATTTTTGCCTCGGAACCGCTGTACGCTACGTATATAGCTGCTCCACAGCTATTCCAGAGCCTCGACGCTTTTAACGATCAGCGTCTTGGCGGAATCATTATGAAGCTGGTTCAGGAGCTTGTTTACGGCTGCGTGCTGGCCTATGTCTTCTACCATTGGTACAAGGCAGAGAAGCAGGACGACATGCCGATGGATCAATCTTTCGGTGCTGAAAAGCCGACTTTTTAAATACGCGCGAACAGCAGAAACGCTTGTTGAATGAGGTGGAAAAATGGGGCTCATATTGCCTACGGTAAGTACGGCTTTTATTGTCATTAGCGGAATTCTCGTTGCGATTGGCTGGTACGCCATTGCGAAAAAGCAAGTAGAAAAGCATATGAAGATTATGAAGTGGGCTGCGATCTGTGCCACGATCTTCTTTATCACGTATGTTTCCAGAACGGCGTTTATCGGAAACACGCATTTTGGCGGGCCAGACAGCATCAAACCAATCTATCAGACATTCTTGTTCTTCCACATCATCCTGGCAACAGTCGGTGGTGTGATGGGGCTGATTACACTCAGATACGCTTACACGAAAAACTATGCTTCTCATCGTAAGATCGGTCCTTGGACTTCCATTGTGTGGTTTGTCACCTCGATTACGGGAGCTGCGGTTTATCTGCTGCTGTACTGGATTTATCCAGGTGGCGAAACATCTGGCGTGCTGGATGTAATTTTTGGTAAGTAATCGTTTTCGTAGTTTTTGGGGCATTGGATACAATGTAGTTAGTTTATCCAGTCATGATTCGGATGTTCAGATAGAAGGAAACAGGAGGTACAAAACGTGGACCAGCAAATGACCGTGCAGGAATCGCTTGATGCCGATGCTTCTTTGCAGACACAGCCGGTAGGGCCAGCTACCTTTCGGGATTACGTACAACTGACGAAGCCTGGCATTACCCTGTCAAACTTGATGACCACTTTTGCTGCTTTATGGTTAGCGTCCTACGGTTATCCGAACTGGAAACTGGCTCTATTCACCATGCTAGGAACCGCTTTGGTCATTATGTCGGGTGCGGCTTTAAACAATTTCTACGACCGTGATCTGGACAAAAAAATGAAGCGGACGCAAAATCGTGCGGTAGCGACCGGAAGAATTTCTGCACGTAACGCGATCCTCTTAGGGATTGGCCTGCTGTTGGCAGGGGTTGCTGTATTGGCTGTCTATGCGAATCCCTTGGCGGCGGTTTGGGGATTGATCGGTCACATTTTTTATGTGCTGATTTACACGCCGCTGAAACGAGTGACCACTCTCAATACGGTGATTGGCGGTATTTCAGGTGCAGCTCCTCCGGTGATTGGGTGGGTAGCGGTAACAGGCACCATGGACATGACTGCTTGGCTGTTGTTCCTGGTTTTGTTCTTGTGGCAGCCTCCCCATTTTTTGGCGTTGGCCATGCTGAAAACAGAAGAATACCGTGCAGGAAATCTGCCGATGCTACCGGTAGTAAAAGGCTTTGCCGAGACCAAGCGACAAATGATGCTGTGGGGTTCGGTGTTGTTCCCGGCTTCTTTGCTGCTGTTTGTCCATGCTAGCCTAGGCTATGTGTATTTACTCATCATGGGCGTGATGGGGATTGTGTACATGGTTCTGCTTTTCCAAGGGTTCAAAACCAAGGATGATCTCACGTGGGCACGCAAACTGTTCGGTTTTTCCATCCTTTATTTAACCGTGTTTTGTGCAGCGATCGTCATTAGTACCATGGTCAACTATTATTGACACGAAACACTCACTAAATGTTCACGGAACATCCCTTGCTTAGCAGGGGATGTTTCATTATCGTAAAAGAGGACATAGAACGAGGTGTTGTTTGATCCTCACAAGAAACAGGGTGAATTACTATGGAAAAATGGCTGAAGCCGTTAGCTTTTCTTGCTACCTTGATCATGTTTATCGT
The DNA here is from genome assembly GCF_013284345.1 of Brevibacillus sp. MS2.2. Lineage (NCBI taxonomy): Bacteria > Bacillati > Bacillota > Bacilli > Caryophanales > Paenibacillaceae > Brevibacillus > Brevibacillus sp. MS2.2. The sequence goes on along the minus strand of NZ_JABSUZ010000010.1, from coordinate 165,757 downwards.
GATGGTAGCCGGTTCGCTTGTTACCAAGACAGATTCAGCACTCGGCTGTGGAAATGACTGGCCGCTGTGCAACGGTAAATGGGTTCCGGAATACACATTGGCATCCATTATTGAATATTCTCATCGCCTGATTACAGGTGTTGCCGGTATTGTTGTCGTGATTTTCTCTGTACTTTGCTGGCGCTATTACAAAGGCAACCAAGAAGTTCGCAATCTCGCTATTTTTGGTTTGTTTTTCATCGTAGTGGAATCCATTCTCGGTGCTTCTGCCGTTATTTGGCCACAGTCCTCATCTGTTTTGGCTCTGCACTTCGGATTCTCCTTGCTTGCTTATTCGGGCGTATTCTTGTTGAGTGTATTCGTTTATCAGCGGGAAAAAACGCAAAGCTTGGTGAAAACGACCGTCTCAAAAGGCTTCCGCAACTGGATGTGGTTCGTCGCTACTTATACGTACGCTGTTGTTTATCTCGGAGCGTATGTCAGACATACGGGTTCAAGTATGGCATGCAGTGACTGGCCACTGTGTCAGGGACAGGTCATCCCAGAGTTGTACGGACAGACCGGTATTCATTTTGCCCACAGAATCGCTGCGTTGGTGTTGGGATTCTTGTTGCTGGGGACAATGATTTACTGCATACGTCATTTCAAGGAAAAACGGCGTGATTTGTACGGTGCAAGTATCCTGAGCTTTATTCTTTGCATCGCGCAGGTGTTCAGCGGCGGCTTCGTGATTATCTACAAGCTTCACCTGTACGCTACGCTGACTCACTCGATGATTATCACGATTTTGTTCGGGATCATCTGCTACATGTGCTTGCAGACGTTGAAGTCACCGACAAATGAAAAGCTGAGAAGATAAGAGGAAAAGCTGCGCTCCTGATTCGTGGGAGGGCAGCTTTATTTTATATAATGTGGCCGTAGTAAGGGAAGAAGCGCATTTCCAGTCTGCGCTTCGGCCTACGCCCCGCAAGGGGTGATTCACTGGCCGCTATGAAATAAATGGCGGGAGCGCTTCAAATGTTTAAGTTTCGAGGAAGGATCTCATAGGTGAAGCTGAAATTCCCCGCCATTTATTTCATAGCTGGGTAGGGCTCCAGAGGCGCTTGGACTGGAAATGCACTTCTTCCTACGCGACTGGAGAACATGTGGCAGGGCTTCGACCCCACCACAACCGTAACGATAGAAGACAGCGAATTTACAGACCGTCAGGCTATTGCCCAGACGGTTTTTCAACATTCAAAGGTACAAAAACACCATTTTCCCAACGATAAATTTGCAAAGAAGTATCAGGTTTGCCCGGAAGTGGTTCACCTGTATCCGGGTTTAGCTCCTGCTGTGTTTGCCAGTGGTAGAGCAAAGGTTTTTCAGTGTCGTCGTGAAGGATTTGATAACTGCCGACAGTCCGGAAAAGTTGACCACCTGGTATGGAAACCGTTTCCCGCAGCAGCCCTTCCCATGCTTTGACCAGACGCCCTTTGTCCAGATACCATAGATTCGCCTCGTAGATACATATGCCTGATCCGCCAGTATGATGGACGGTTTCAAAGACTCGTTTTTCTGCAAGCAAACGCAGTTCAGCGTCGTCGTATTTGTCGATCTCGGAGTGATTCACTTCACGCGTAAAGTCCCAACGATCCAATTGCAGGCGTGGTGGATTCCATTTCTCTTCCGCGATGAGGGCATACGTACGATCAGGCTTTTGATCCAAAACGTAAAAATTCCCGATATGTACGCTGCCGTTATGCTTGGCGACAATTTCTAGTTCCGGATCATCATCCAGATTGACGAGTTGAAAATCAAAGTAGTCGGAAACAACTGGATCTTTGGCTTGCTTGTTAATCCAATCCATTACTTGGGTCTTGGTAGGCTCTCTGGAGGCAAGGGAAGAGGGGGCAGTGAGGACGAGACTGGAGACGGCAAGTCCTACTGTCAGGGTGAGCAACAGGCGGGAATTACGCAACGGTAACAAGCTCCTTTCCGGGTTGAGATCGATCAATCGCGATCTGTTCAGTTGGAAGACGAGCAGCCAGGAGCAAAAGTTACGAGAAAAGTGGAGTAAATTTCAACCGCGAACAGCGCTGTCTTTTGTTACAATGAAAAGCAAACACATGATCGTGGAGAGTGATAGTAATCATGCGGATATTACATACAGCCGACTGGCATTTCGGGCGGCAACTGGAAGGGCGGGACCGCCGGATTGAACAAGCGGCGTTTGTGGACGAGCTCTGTCACATAGCTGATGAGCGGGAAGTGGATTTGGTGCTCATTGCCGGGGATGTGTACGATTCGGTCAATCCGCCTGCTTGGGCGGAAGAGCTTTTTTATGATGCATTGGAGCGCTTGTCTTCGGAAGGCAGGCGAGGAGTTGTCGTGATCGCGGGGAACCATGATCAGCCTGAGCGGGTGCGAGCAGCAGCGCCGCTTGCTACAAAGCATGGGATCGTTTTGTTGGGCTTGCCAAAGGAAGCACCATTGCTGACACAAGAAGTATCGTCTGATCGCGTGCAAATTGTGCAGGGAGGCCCATCTTGGCTGGAGATGAAGATTCCCGGCTGCGCTGCGAATGCGGTAATTTTGGCCTTGCCTTATCCTTCTGAATCGCGATTAAAGGAGCTGTTGAGCGAAAGCTTTACCCAAGAGCAGATGCAGCTTGCCTTTTCCGAGCGCATTGCGCAATTGCTTGCTGATCTGTCTGTTCATTTTCGCGAGGATACAGTCAACCTGGTCACGAGTCATTTGTTTGTCATGGGCGGTAAGGAAACAGATTCTGAGCGTCCGATTCAAATTGGGGGAGCACTGACTGTATCGCCACAGGCTTTTCCGAAGAACGCTGATTATGTGGCGCTCGGTCATCTCCATCGACTGCAAAAGCTCAGTGACAAGCCGTTGGTACGTTACAGCGGCTCACCGATTTCGTACAGCTTTTCCGAAGCAGGACAGAGCAAGGCAGTCGTACTGGTTGAGGTGGAGCCAGGGCAAGAAGTGCGTGAGGAGATCATTTATTTGACGAGCGCACGACCGTTAGCACGTTGGAGGGCGACGGAGGGAATCGAGCAAGTCGAGCGCTGGTTGGAAGAGGGACGCGATGCAGGGGCGTGGATTGACTTGGAGCTGCATGTGTCTGGCGTGATCGACCCGGCAGAATTTCAGCGTGTCCGCAAGCTTTCAGATGATTTCTTGAAAATACAGCGTGTTGTCGTGAGGGAAGAGCGTGAGGAGGAAGAGGAACAGCGGGTCGAGCTGACAGAGCTTTCGTCCGATCAATTGTTCAAACGCTTCTATGAACGGAGGCGGGGAGCAGAGCCGGATGAGCAGTTGGTGGCCTTGTTCCAGCGTCTATTGGCAGAAACCGGGGGAGAGGGGGAAGTAGAGTGAGACCGATACGATTGAAGCTGGCAGGGATGCACAGCTATCGAGAAATGCAAGAGGTCGATTTCGAAATGCTGTGTCAGGCGGGACTATTTGGGATATTCGGCCCGACTGGAAGCGGGAAATCGACGATCTTGGACGCGATCACGCTTGCGTTGTACGGGCAGGTCGTCCGGCTGGGCGGAGGTAATCACCCGAAAGAAGTGCTGAACCAGCTGGAGCAGCGCGTTTTCGTTTCCTTTACCTTTGAGCTGGGAACTGGCGATGAGCGCAAGCAATATACAGTGGAACGGGAATTTGGCTTAGATAAAAAGGGGAACAAGCGACAGCCGGAAGTAAGGCTGATTCAGTCGGGAGCCTTGACCGGAGAGCCGGATGTCGTATTGGAGTCCAAAGCCACGTCCGCGACAGCCGCGATTGAGGCACTGATTGGTCTCACTTTGCAGGACTTTACCCGGGCGGTCGTTTTGCCACAGGGTCAATTTTCCCGCTTCTTGACGCTGAAGGGCAGTGAGCGCAATGAAATGCTGCAACGGATGTTCCGCCTACATATTTATGGGGAAAAGCTGAGTGAGCGCGTACGGCACGCTTTGGAGCAGGTTAAGGAACAGATGCATCGCTTGCAACTGGCGAGCGCAGCTCTGGGTGAAGCAGGTCCGGAAGCCTTGGAGCTGGCGAGACAAACGTGGGAGGAAGCTGCGCAAAAAGAGCAGGAATTCACCCAGCAAAAACAGGAGCTGGCAGGGAAGCTCAAGGAGCTGGAGCAGCTTAACCAGTGGCATCAGGAGCTCGTGCAAGTTCAGGCGCAACTACAGCAGCAGGAAGCAAATGAAGCGGAAATGACAGCCCTAACGGAGAAGATTCGCGAATGGGAGTCGAGTATTCGACTGTGGCCATTACTCCAGCAATATGAGCGTTTGGATCAGGAATGGCATGCGACCGGTACGGCATTGGAACGTAGCCGCGAACAACAGGAGAGTGCTCGTTTGGCCGTAGATGAGGCAGAGCAAGCGTATCAGAAGGTCCATGCCGAGTTGGCTGTACAGGAGCCCTTACTGATTCAGCAAAAGGGCAGACTGGTACAGGCGCAGGAGTGGGAAGAGGAGCTAAAGGCGATCCGGGAAGAGTGGACAGGTCTGGAGCGAGAGTGGAATGAAGTGTCAGTCGCCTTGACTAACATAGAACAACAGCTGGAAAAGGATGAGGCCGACTTAAAAAACTGGGAGCTTGCGTGGGCGGATCTGCAAGAACAGATGAAGCAAGTCACGATCTCTCCCGAATGGCGAGCACAAATAGCGACAGCCAGAGAAGCGAAGCAGCAGTGGGAGCGGGACCATGCCAAGGTACGTGAGCTGGAAAAAGAACAACTCGCAGCACAGGAGCACATTCAGGCGGCAACCCATACTGCCGATGAGCACAAGCGCAGCTGGGAAGCGTGCGCGAATCGCTTGGCACAAAAAAGAGACGCACTGGCAGCACCAGCCGACTCGGCATTGATGAGCGAAGCAGAATGGGAGAAAGCAAGGAATGTACTGGCAGATATGAAGCAGGTAGGTCGCCAGTGGCGGGAAGTATTACAGGCTTTCTCATCATGGCAGGAGAAGTCGCAGCACATCGTCCAGGAGCGTAAGCAATTGGATGAGCGCAATCAAGAGCTGACTCGGGCAGTAGAGGCAAGCGAAGCACTTGTGAAGAGTCAACTGGCCCAACGAGATGAGCTGCGCCAGGAATGGGAACGCTGGCAGCAGGAGAATATGGCGCGATTTTTGCGCGAACGTTTAGAGGAAGGCAAGGAGTGTCCGGTATGTGGTTCCGAACACCACCCGCATGGCCACCAGAACCATACAAAAGCGTCTGAAGCAGGGACGGAGGGTGACGCGCTTCGTGCCCGGATCAAAGCGTCAGAAGAGGCTTTGCGTACGGCTGAACAAGAAGCAGGCAAGAACAAGGAAGCTTGGTTGGCAGCAAAGGGAGCGCTTGCTGCTTTTGATGAGCGCCTAGCGAGTGTAAAGGCTGAACAGGAACAGTTGGAAGCGCGCTTGGAAGCGATCAAGGAAGAGTGCCGCGGGTACGGACAGCCTTGGGTCGTAGATTCTTTTGAAGAGCTACTCGCCGTCTATCAGCGCGAGGAAAAAGAACTGATCGCCAAGCAAGCGGAAAGAGAGCGACTAAAAGCAGAGCGTGAGCAATTGCAGCAGCAGTTGGAGGTCTTGCGTGAGGAAGAAGCGGAAAAGAAACGCTTGATGGAGCGGAGCACGCTGTTGCTCGAGCAGGCACAGAAGGCAATCGATGAGAATAAAGAACGCATGGACGCTGCTTCCACGCAAGAAAAGCAATCAAGAGAAGAGCTGGACGCGAAGCGCAATGAGCTTCCCATTGAGGAAATCGAACAGCGGTACGAAGAAATCGGAAAATCAGATCGCCGTTTGGCAGAACTTCAGCAGGTACGATCAGAGAAAGAAACGCTACGCGGAAAGCTGACGATGCAAGTAGAAGCTGCCAAGTCGCGCAAGGTAGAGGGCAAATCACGGGAAGCGGCGCTGAAGGAAAAGCTGGAAGATAGAAAGCGCATGTGGGAACAAAAGCATGCCCAATGGCTGGAGCGCACGGGAGGACTTACTGCGCAGGAGTGTTTGATGCGGGTCGAGGATTCTCTCCTCGGTTTGCGTCAAGCAGTCACGCTGGCAGAGACAAAGCGCAAAGAAACAGCCGAGGCGCGAGAAACGGTGCAAAACAATCTGGTCAAGTATTCAGAGACGCTGGCCATCCTTACACGGCAACGCACGGAAGCTCACGAGACATTGTACCAGGGCTTGCAGGAAACAGGTCTCGGTACTGTCGAGTATGTTCGGGAAAGGTACGCAGAGCGTGAGCAATTGCCGCAGGCACGGGAACAAGTCGAGGCTTACACGCGAATCGCAGGGCAGCTTCGTTATGAGGAAGAAAGGTTGCAGCAAGCAGTAGCAGGCCGTTCGTTTACGCAGGAAGAGCTCACCACCGCTAAAGAGGCGTGGGATCAATGGGAGCAAGCCTTCCAGGAAGCGCAAAAGCAAGTCGCTGTCGCCAAAGAGCACGTGGATCGCATGGAAAAAAACCATGACAAATGGCAAGAGCTTCATAAAGAGATGGTCCAGCAGCAGGATGAGCAGAGCCGCTTGGAAGAGTTGAAAAAATTATTCGAAGCCAAGGCGTTTGTCCAATTCATTGCGGAGGAAAAACTGGTATCAATCGCCAGAGACGCTTCCTATCACCTGAAGCGGATGACCGCCAATCGTTACGGGCTGGAAATCGGCGACGAGGGCGAATTTGTTTTGCGGGATGAGGGAGCTGGAGGAATGCGCCGTCCAGTAAGCACATTGTCTGGCGGGGAAACATTCCTGACCTCCTTGTCGCTGGCTCTTGCCCTGTCGATGGAGATTCAAATGCGTGGCGGGCGCCTGGAGTTTTTCTTCCTGGACGAAGGCTTTGGGACACTCGATCCGGAGCTTTTGGAAGTCGTTATGGATGCGCTTGAGCGACTGCGCATGGACGATTTCACTATCGGAGTCATTAGCCACGTCCCGGAAATACGTGTGCGCATGCCGCGTCGTCTGGTCGTGACACCTGCAGAACCGATGGGAAAAGGCAGCATGCTGCATCTGGAAATGGAGTAGGGAAGGGGAAAAATCATGACAGTCCAATTTATACTGGGACGGGCAGGAACGGGGAAGACAGAATCAATTCATCGGCAGATGCAAGCCCGGCTGCGGGAAAAGCCGTTGGGTTCGCCTATGATTCTGCTCGTGCCGGAACAGGCCAGCTTTCAGGAAGAGTATGCGCTCGCCACACTCCCAGAGCTAGGCGGTGTAATGGGGACACAGGTGCTCAGCTTCGGTCGATTGGCTCACAGGCTCATGCAGGAGCTGGGCGATCTGACTACCGTGCCTGTTGACGATCTGGGTAAGCATATGGTTTTGCGCATGCTTTTGGAGCGGCACAAGGAAGAGCTGAACCTATTCGGGCGCTCGGCGACACAGCCTGGGTTTGCTTCTCAGCTCGGTCGCTTGATTAGCGAGTGCAAATCGTATGGGGTATCCTTTACTCATTCCGAGAATCTGGAGTGGGGAGGAGCTAATCTCAATCAAAAAATACATGACCTTCGCTTGATTATGAATGCGTACGAGGCTTACTTGTCAGAGGGGTATTGTGATGCAGACGACATCCTGAACCGAGTGGCAACGATGGTGCGTGATTCCACGTACATCAAGCAGGCTGAAATATTTATCGATGGCTTTACCGGGTTTACGAATCAAGAGCTTCGCTTGATCGAGCAGTTGATGCAGCACGCCAAGCAGGTGACGATTGCGCTGACGCTTGACCCGAATGAACGTGACGCCTCTGTGGATGAACTGGGGCTGTTCCATCCTACACTGCGAACATACCAAGCCTTGACACTGATGGCGCGTGAATCGGGTGTATCAATCGCCAAGCCGCTTTTATTGACCGAGGCACAGCGATTCAAGAGCAGTCCATGGCTACGTCAGGTCGAACAAGTGTATTTCCAATGGGGGGACCCGCCGATCCCAGATCAGCCCGGACGAGCGGACGAAGTGACGATGCTCTCAGCAGTGAACAGGCGGGCAGAGGTAGAGGCCGTGGCGCTGAAGCTCCTGACTCTGTCGAGAGAAGAGGGGTATCGTTGGAAGGACATGGCGATTTTGCTTCGGGAAATTGGGACGTACGCGGATGAGATTTCCGCTGTGTTTACCGAATACGGCATCCCGCACTTCTTGGACCAGAAGCGCTCTGTCATGCACCATCCCTTGGTGGAGCTGGTGCGCTCGGCATTGGAGGTCATTGTTACGAGGTGGCGCTACGACGCTGTTTTCCGCTGCTTGAAAACAGACCTGCTCCTGCTGGATATCACTGATGAGCATACAGCTCGGAAGGAAATCGACCGACTGGAAAACTACGTGTTGGCTCATGGTGTCTTTGGCTATCAATGGGCAGAAGAATCTGCTTGGCATTTCCGCGGGCAGGCTGGCGTTGAGGAAGATGCGAGAATCGATGAGTTGAGACGCAAATACGCAGCACCGCTCCTGTCCTTTGAAAAAGAGATGAAGCAAGCAACGGGCATAAACGTACAGGAAATGACTCTTGCCCTGTACAACCTTCTGATCGCGCTGGACGTGCCTAACAAGCTGGAGCATTGGCAGCGAAAGGCGGAAAATGACGGCGATCTCGATGCAGCACAGGTGCATGGACAAGTATGGACAGGATTGATCGAGCTGATGGATCAGGTCGTGGAGGTCATGGGCGACGAGAGCATGGACCTGGCGACATTTGCCCGGGTGCTCGACAGTGGTCTGGAGACGATTGAATTGGGACTCGTTCCCCCGGCACTAGATCAGGTGCTGATCGGGGCTATGGAGCGCTCCCGTCAACCCGATGTCAAAGCTCTGTTTTTGCTTGGCGTAAACGAGGGTATTATTCCGTTGCGTCCAAAAGAAGAAGGGATTCTGGATGAAGCGGAACGTGAGCGACTGGCTGAAATGGGTATGTCTCTGGCACCGAGTGCGAAGCAACGGCTGATGGCTGAACCTTACCTGCTGTACCAGGCGATGACGAGACCGTCGGAGAGGCTGATCCTGAGCTGTGCGTTGGCGGATGAAGAGGGCAAGGCCTTGTTGCCTTCCTCTGTGTTTACCCGCATCCGTGAAGTGCTTCCGGATATCCCGCATCAGGTGTTTTACAACGAACCGACGGGGCAGCACGAGACAGATGCATTCCTGCTCGGACATCCAAGACGTGTGTTCCGCCATCTATTGACGCTATTGCGATCGATGAAGAAAACAGGAGAGCTGCCAGACTTCTGGTGGGAGGTATACGACTGGTATATTCGTGCTTCTTCCGAGGTCAAACGGGAGCAGTGGCTGTTGTCCGGCTTGCGCTACTTCAATCGACCGCAGGAGCTGGACTTGGAAACGAGTACGACCCTGTACGGAAAACAACTAAAAATGAGCGTGTCCCGTCTGGAGCGGTTCCAGTCATGTCCGTTCTCGCATTTCTCTTCCCATGGTCTCAGATTGTCGGAGAGAACGATGTACAAGCTGGAGCGTTTCGATGTGGGAGAGCTGTTCCATGCTTCACTCAAGCGAGCCGTTGAAAAAATGAACGAAGACAATCTGGAGTGGAGCAAGCTGACGGAAGACAATAGCATGCAGCTTGCAAATGTAGTGGTAGAAGAACTGGTTCCAGCGACTCGCAGCAGCATTTTGACGCGGACAGCCCGGTATCGTTATTTGTCTGGCAAGCTGAAGCGAGCAGTTGGCCGGGCGATTTACGTACTCGGGGAGCATGCGAAGCGCAGCCGTTTTGCCCCAGTAGGACTGGAGGTTTCGTTTGGGCCGAATTCAGATTTGCCGGGATTGGCTTTAACCCTTGAAAATGGCGTGGAGCTTCAGTTAATCGGACGGATTGACCGCGTTGACCAATCACTGGATAGTGAGGTCCCGTATTTGCGCGTGATTGACTACAAGTCCAGTCCCAAGCAGCTGTCTCTCTCCGACGTTTGGAATGGCCTGAACTTGCAACTTCTCGTCTATCTCGATGTCGTCGTGGCCAATGCCGAGGAATGGTTAGGGAAAAAAGCCGAAATGGGAGGCGTTTTCTACTATCAGGTAGCCGATCCTTTTGTGACGGCAAAACGCTTGCTGACGGCTGACGAGGCGGCAAAGGAGCGGGCAAAGCGATTGCGCATGAAAGGCTTGATGCTCGCAGATCCAGAGCTGGCACGAATGATGGATGGCTATGTAGAGCAAGGGGCGTCAGAGCTGGTGCCATTTGAAATCAAAAAGGACGGAACACTTTCGTCGCGATCATCCGTGGCAACAGCCGAGCAGTTCCAAGCCTTGACCTCCTATGTTCGCGATACCGTGAAGCAAATCAGTACGCGCATGACCAACGGGGAAATCCAGATCGAACCGTACACAAACGGAACAATGACCGCTTGTGATTTCTGTTCGTACAAGCCAGTATGCAAATTTGACGGAGATGCGGGCGGGAATGAGCACCGACAGCTTGCCAAGTGGAACAACAAGCAAATATGGAGCATGCTGGCAGAGCAGCAGATGGCGGGAGAAGGAGGAATGACCGATGGTGGATCAACAATTGCAGGCCAAGCCTGAACAATGGACGGACCAGCAATGGCAAGCGATTATCCAGCGCGGGAATAATCTCCTGGTGGCAGCGGCAGCAGGCTCTGGGAAAACCTCAGTCCTGGTTGAGCGGATTATCCGACGCATCATGGACGAGAAGGACCCGGTTGGAGTCGATCAGCTATTGGTGGTGACCTTTACGAATGCGGCTGCGGCAGAGATGCGTCACCGGATTGGCGATGCCTTGCGAAAAGCATTGAAAGATGCCCCGCACTCTTCACACCTGCGTCGACAACTGGCGTTGCTCCAGCGGGCGACGATTACGACACTTCACTCGTTTTGCTTGGGGATTTTGCGCCAGTATTACTATCTGATTGAACTCGATCCTGATTTTCGCATAGCCGATCAGATGGAAGGGGAGCTTTTGCGGCAGGATGTCTTGGAGGAACAGCTCGAGAGCTGGTATGAGAATGACGCGGATTTTCATGCATTAGCTGATGTGATGCTGGACGGTCAGGACGATCATGCCCTCACCCTATTGCTGCTTAGGCTGTATGAGTTTTCACGCAGTCATCCAGCACCAGAACAATGGCTCGGGGAAGCGGCAGGAATGTTTGCGGTTCACGATAAAAACGGTCTGGACGGGCTCGTGTGGACCAGGAGCGTGCTGCGTTCTGTGGAGCTGGCACTCGGTGGAATGACGGCTAAGATGCGCAGGGCAGTTCAGTTGGCAGGCTCACCGGAAGGGCCTGCTGGCTATTTGCCTTTGCTTGAGGCGGAAGCGGCTGCCCTGCATCGTGCAGCAGCGGCTTGCAAAGATGGCTGGGAAGCGACTGTCGAAGCTGTTCGAGGAGTTGTATTTGCCAAGCTGCCTCCAGTGAAAGGCACAGATCCGCTCGTGAAGGAGCAGGTGCAGGACCTGCGAAACAGTGTGAAAAAGGAACTGGCAGAGCAAATCGAGCAATACTTTTCTACGACAGCCGAGCAGTACGTCGCCGATTTGCAGCGGCTTGCTCCTCACATGCAGACATTAGCTAGGCTGGTTACAGCATTTTCGGATGCTTTTCAATTGGAGAAGCGCTTACGTGGCTTGGTCGACTTTGGCGACTTGGAGCATCTGGCTCTGCGCGTTTTAACCGAAACGAATGAGTCTGGGGAGACTGTTCCTTCGTCTATCTCGACCCAATTGCGTGAACAGTTCGCTGAAGTGCTGGTAGACGAATATCAGGATATCAACCTCGTGCAGGAAACCATCTTGCAAATGGTTTCCCGAGACGGAGTGGATGGTCAGCCAGCGAATCGTTTCATGGTGGGGGATGTGAAGCAGAGTATTTATCGGTTCCGCTTGGCAGAGCCGAAGCTGTTTCTCGAAAAATATGTGACCTATCAAAAAGATGGTGATGCTGACGAAGCTTGCATCGGTCGGCGCATCGATCTGGCGGCGAACTTCCGCAGTAGAAGGGAAGTCGTAGATGCCGTTAACTTTTTGTTTCGCCAGATCATGTCTCACGGGGTAGGTGAGATCGGTTATGATCCTTCGGCGGAGCTGATCAACCGTGCGTCTTATCCTGAGGCACAGCCGAACCGTTTGCAGGCTGAGATGCATCTGATCGACCGGAATGCAGCGATAGCAGAAGAAGGTCAGGCGGTAGTTGCAGAGGCGACAGATGAGAGCGAAGCAGGTATTCCCGAGGGAGATTCGGGAGAGGAAGCGAGTGTTGCACAGCTGGAAGCACGACTAATTGCCAGCCGCATTCGTCGTTGGATGGAGCCGGGCGAGGGAGAAGAGCCACTGCTCGTTTTCGATAAAAAGGCTGGAGGAATGCGCCCGCTGGCCTATCACGATATCGTTATTTTGCTTCGTGCGACCTCTGGCTGGGGGCAGACGATGCAAGAGGAGCTGCACGCAGCAGGAATTCCTGTGTATGCGGAGCAGACTGCGGGTTATTTCGCGGCGATTGAGGTAGAAACGATGCTCTCCTTGCTGCGTGTCATTGACAACCCGCTCCAAGACATTCCATTAGCAGCTGTATTGCGGTCTCCTATCGTCGGCTTGCGAGAGGAGCAACTTGCTCAAATCCGCATTCACTACGCGACAGGGCCGTTTCACCAAGCGGTACTCCAATATGCAGAGGAACGTCCGGCCCAAGAGCCTTGGGAGAAAAGGCTGCGACAGTTTTTTGTCCGATTGGATCTATGGCGGACAGAGGCTCGCAGAGGTGCTTTATCAGAACTGCTGACGATGCTGTACCGGGAGACAGGCTATCTCGATTATGTGGCGGCTCTGGAAAACGGTCAGCAGCGACAGGCCAACTTGCGTGCGCTCTATGATCGTGCGAGACAATACGAAGCTGGCTCCTATCGTGGCTTGTTCCGCTTTTTGCGCTTTGTCGACCGTTTGCAAGAAGCCGGCAATGATATGGGCGAAGCAAGAACCATCGGGGAAAACGAGGATGTTGTACGCATCATGACGATCCACAAAAGTAAGGGGCTGGAGTTCCCTGTTGTTTTTGTGGCGGGCATGGGCAAGCAGTTTAATACGATGGATTTGAAAAGCCAGTTTTTGCTGCATAAAGATCTGGGCTTTGGACCGATGGCTATTGAGCCCTCCATGCAGCTACGCTATCCGAGTCTGGCTGCGCTGGGCATCCGGCAAAAGCTGCGCCGGGATATGCTGGCAGAGGAGATGCGTGTGCTTTATGTGGCTTTGACGCGTGCACGCGAGAAGCTCATTCTTGTCGGTTCATCCAAGGATCTCGCAAAAAGTGTGACAGATTGGGGCAGACAGGATGACAGCGAGCGGCTCAGTGACGAAGACTTGATTCAGGCAAAGGGAAATCTGGACTGGGTGGGGCGTGCGATGCTGCGACATCCTGGTGCGGGAGTGCTGCGGGCATATCCGGAGCAACAAGGCTCAGGAGAAGTCGTGAGAGTCAGAAGTGTGTCGGATGATTCGGTTTGGTCGTTTCACTTCTATCAGGCAGATGAGCTCCGTGCCCAAGGAGAGTCAACCAACGACGAGGTGTCTCTGTGGGAACGCATGACCAGACGAGAGGCGATCCCGGAACGACCGTCTAATGATACTTTGCGAGAGATTGTCGACAAGAGATTAGGATGGCAGGACCCACATCCAATTGCGCCACGCGTAGCTGCAAAATGGAGTGTCAGCGAACTCAAGCGACATGCCAAAGTCAGCAAAGGCGGTCAGTCCCTCATACTTCCGTCCATTACGGAAAAGCCAAAGTTTTTGTCTGAGCAAAAATCCACTCGACTGACAGCAGCAGAAAAAGGGACAATCACACACTTAGTGTTCCAGCATCTCGATTTGAAGCGTCCGCTGGATGAAGCAGATATTCAGGAGCAGGTGACGGCACTCGCGGCACGCCGCTTTTTGACTGACGAGCAGGTACGAGCAGTAGATGTTCCCCAGATCGCCCGATTCTTCGCCGATCCTTTGGGGCAGCGAATGAAGGCGGCGGCGGTCGTGCATCGTGAACTGCCGTTTACCCTCGTGATTCCTGCTTATGAAGTAGAAGCTGAGTTAGGTGAAGAAAGCGACGAGCAGGTTGTCGTACAAGGAGTCATTGATTGCCTGTTGGAGGAGCAGGATGGCAGCCTCGTCCTGATCGATTTCAAGACAGATTGGATGGCAAACGAGGCGACTGCCGCAGCCATCGAAGAGATGAAAAGAAGATACGAAGGCCAGATCAGGCTATACGTCCGGGCGATCAAGCAGATCATCAAGCCAAAAGGGAACGTGTCTAGTTATCTTTATTTACTCTCAGGTGGATTCTCACTTTCGATTTCGGATGAAAGCATGGATTAGTATGTTGGACCGTCAGAGTCAATGGCTCTGGCGGTCTTTTTGTTTATTAGAGCTGCTGTGGTGGGGGAAGAAGCGCATTTCCAGTCTACGCTTCGGCCTACGCCCCGCAAGGGGGAATTGACTGTCCGCTCCGGAATAAATGACGGGAGCGCTTCAAACGTAGAAGTTTCGAGGAGGTAGTTCATAAGTGAAGCTGAAATTCCCCGCCATTTTTTCCTGCGCTGAGGTGGGCTCCAGAGGCGCTTGGACTGGAAATACGCTTCTTCCCACGCGGCTTTTGGTTAAAAGAATTCAAGGAAGCCGCTTTGAACTGTCCCTCATTATGTTTTAAGAGCCGGAAAAGGATCAAAGCCATACGAAAGCACTGTCACATGTTTGGAAGGAGACCGCCCGAACGAAGAGAGGATATAGGCGACTGGAAAACATGTGGCAGGGCTTCTCCCGACCACTATGGTTAGAAGACAACCACTATTGGTTTTACGGAATGGGAACGTACGTGCTATAATTGGTTAAAATTTTCCTAATTTACATAATGATCAAACAAGGAGCGAATCCAATGAAGATGTTTTTCCAGTATAACTGGCAGGTACGGGACGAGTGGATGGTATGGTGTAAGCAGCTTCCACCAGAAGAATTGCTGCGCGAGCAAACAGGTGGGGCTGGCACGATTTTGTACACCTTGTTTCACATTGCTGACGTCGAGTATAGCTGGCTTCGGGGTGTACAGGGGAAGCCGGATATTCAGGTGGCATTCGAAACATACAAGACGCTGGAAAAAATAAAAGAGCTATCAGATGCCTGGCGCGTAGAATTGATTGATTTCATCGAGAATTGGTCAGAAGAGATGGAGAACGAATCAGTAAAGGTCGCCTGGGATGATGAAGTGTACACAAAGGGCGAGTTGCTTCGTCATGTCATCGCCCACGAGATTCACCACATGGGGCAATTGTCCATTTGGGCGAGAGAGCTTGGGATTCCACCTGTTTCTGCCAATGTCATTGGGCGCGGATTAGCACGCAGGTAGCCCTGACAAACCTCGATCTGAGCTGCGCCAGTGCATAATTTTCCTCTTAACGGATCATACTCCAACTGTTTTCAATCACGATTGGAAGTGAATGACCCGCTTGGGAGGTCGCACATGATGTCATGGAAAAATCAGTTGCTGAGGAAAACGTCGGTAGCGCAAATGCTGGAGCATGTGGATAAAAACGAAAGCTCTCTCAAAAAGTCATTAGGTGCTTTTGACCTGACAATGCTGGGGATCGGCGCGATCATGGGAACAGGGATTTTTGTGTTAACGGGAGTTGCAGCAGCCTTGCACGCTGGACCAGCACTTGTTTTGTCATTTGTTATTGCGGCAATTGCCTGTGTGTTTGCCGCACTCTGCTATGCAGAGTTTGCGTCGACTGTTCCGGTGTCGGGAAGCGCTTATACATACAGCTATGCGGCATTTGGCGAGTTTGTCGCCTGGATGATCGGGTGGGACTTGATTCTCGAATACGCAGTGGCTTGTGCTGCGGTGGCAAGCGGATGGTCGGGATATGCCCAGGGATTGTTAGCCGGGTTTAATATCCATCTGCCGCATGCGCTCACGAGTGCGTTTGATGCATCAAAAGGAACGATCATGGATCTACCTGCGGTCCTCATCATTGTCATCATTACAGCTTTGTTGATGAAGGGAACGAGAGAGTCAGCGAGCTTGAATACCATCATGGTGTTAATAAAAGTGGCGGTAGTTGTCCTGTTCCTCGTCGTTGGGGTCATGTATGTCAAGCCGGAAAACTGGAGTCCATTCATGCCGTTTGGTTTTGCGGGAGTAGCGACTGGTGCCGCAACGGTGTTTTTTGCTTTTATCGGATTTGATGCGGTGTCTTCTGCGGCCGAAGAAGTGCGCAATCCCCAGAGAGACATGCCAATCGGGATCATCTCTTCTTTAGTCGTGTGCACGATTTTGTACATTGCTGTCTCGCTGACATTGACAGGGATTGTTCCGTACAAATTGTTGAATGTCAAAAATCCAGTCGCGTTTGCGCTCAGTTATGTCAATCAGGACTGGGTAGCAGGCTTTATTTCGTTGGGAGCCATTGTCGGGATCACGACAGTTTTGTTAGTGATGATGTATGGACAAGCCCGGATGTTTTTTGCGATGAGCCGAGATGGCTTGCTCCCTGAGCTCTTCTCGCACGTACATCCCCGCACACAGGTACCACAAAAGAGCACGCTCGTCGTGGCAGCATTAGTAGCAACCCTCGGTGGATTATTGCCCCTCTCCAGCTTGGCTCAGCTCACTAACATCGGAACGCTGTTTGCTTTTATTTTGGTCTCGGTTGGACTGGTTGTACTGCGCCGCACTCATCCGCGATTACCGCGGGCTTTTCGCGTCCCATTTGTTCCGCTTGTTCCTTTGCTCTCGGTTCTCTTTTGCGGATATCTCGTTTTCAACCTGCCCACGCTGACAAAGATCGGTTTTCTTGGTTGGCTGTCGGTAGGAGCGATCGTCTATTTTCTTTATGGCCGCAAACACAGTCGATTGGCAACAAAAGACGACTCCTCCCAAACATAAATGGCAGGTTCATTTGTTTAGGCATGTTCTACGTGAGCATGTCTTTGTTTGCTATCTGACAAAGCGATCCTATTCATGGTAGAGTAAAAACAACCAAAATGACGAGGGAGGGCAGGCTATGAAGCGAAAAAGAGCAGATCGACCTGGTTGGAGACGTGTCAAGCGATTGGGCTACCAGCAAAAACGGGTAGAATCTTTATCTTTCTCAGGGTACGCTGTCCGCCTGACTCTGGATGAAGTAAGTGAGCCTGCCTACATGCCTGTCGGGGACAAAACTCTGTGTGTGGGCGATAGAGGATATGTGTACTTGCAGTATTTTCCCCATGGTCAAGCTTATGCCGTTACGAAAATGATGGATGAGTTAGGGAATACCGTGCAATGGTATATCGATATTTGCCGGGGACATGGCAAGGATGAGAACGGGCATATCTGGTATGACGATTTGTACCTCGACATCGTGGTACTGCCGACAGGAGAAGTATACCTGCTTGATCAGGATGAGCTCGATGAGGCATTGAAAAAAGGCGTTATCACGAGCGAGTATCACCAGTTTGCCTCTGAGACCGCTGATCTTTTATTACGAAATATTTTGTCGGGCAAACGGGATGACTTTGATTTTCCAAATTTTTTTGTATAAACGTATGAAAGAACGAAGGCGGTTGTTGCTTTCGTTTTTTTTTTTTGGTAGACGTACGGCTTTTTGGAGTGGAGACGGAGGAGGCCCAGAGTTTGCTCCCAGTTTTCTAATTTAGGAAGGTCACGATGGATGAAAGAGTTCCTAGTCCAAAATAACCGTATTTTTATTTCGTGTAAAAAACTGTATGTTACGCCTTAAAAATGAAATACGATTTTTATGTACACACAAACTATTTTGGAGGAGAAGTATGAAGAATTTATTTCAAGCCTTACTCGCAGTAACACTCATGTTCAGTCTAACCCTAAACAGCAACAACGTATCAGCAAAATCGGAGCAAGAAGAGCTTGGTGTACCGAATCAGTTCCTTGATGATGAGCAGCTAGAGGAAATTGACGCGAAATTCAAAAGTGAATACCAACTCGATAGCACGTATATTTCCGACAACCTAATCAGTTATCCAAAGCCTGGGGATGTGTTCGTATCAGTTTCTAATCCTATTATTGCGCAGACAGATGTTCCTACAAACATTCAACCTGCGCTAACATTCTCGGTGCCAATTGCTTTTGACAATGATCCGTCAACAGTAGTATCTCTCTATAAGGTTAAAGGAAAATCACCAGTCAGCGGAAAATTGGAGATTAAAAATAACACCCTCTATATTCGTCCTGACAAGACTTTGGAATCAAATACGAAATATGCGATCGAGATCGACAAAGGAGCAATTGTAAGCACCACTGGTTCTACTAAATTGATCGATAAGTATTCAACTCAGTTTGTGACCAGCAACAACCAAGCGCCTATAGTAATCGATGTAAAGCCGTATGAAGAGGAAACAAAAGTGGATGTAAATGCGGTGATTACAATTAAGTATGATCGCAAAGTGAAAAGTGGCACAAACGAATTCCTATTAATGGATGACAATGCTGCGGAGGTTCCTGCAACTTTTATCGTCAAAAATGACACTGTAACGATCCAACCGAATGCACCTTTAAAAAATAATGCAGAGTACCTCTTAGCGGTAGCCCAAGGAGCAGTAAAGGATACATCAGGGAATGAAAGCTATAAATATTTTTCCTTGTTTTCAACAGGCACCCCATCTGATGCAGGGGCCATTCCTAAGAATCCAGAACCAATTGATCTAGAATTAGATGACATTTCAGTAGAGTTTGAGTAGAAAAAATCAGTGAAGATTGGATTGAAATTTGCGACTGCTACATTAAAGGGCGACAAGTGTATAGGGTGAAATGTAAAGATAGAAGGGGTGTCTCTATTCCAGAGATGGCCCTTTTTTCCTTTTTTGAAGGAGATAAATATATGATAACGTGGGCACTCGGACATTTGGTCACTCTCGCTGATCTGAAGCGTCGATCAGCAATTCAGCTCGTGGCGAATCGAGGATTTGCCGATTTTGCCGTCCCCATTACGCTTGGTCGTGATCTTTGCTGGATATGGGAGTAGAAGTAGCCATCATGATCGGAGGAGGCAATATTTTTCGTGGAAACATGGCCGATCAATGCAGTCGCCGAACCGTACATTCGCCTGCTGGCCGTTCATCATTTGGAAAAGGGACATGTGGTTATCTTCGCTGGGGGAAATGGTCAACCGTATGTGACCACTGACTATCCGGCTGTCCAGCGGGCGCTCGAGGTAAGCACAGACGCCCTTTTAGTCGACAAATCCTGATAGAAGAGACAGCGGCAGTCTGGGACGAGAAAATACAGTCCTAGACTGCCACGGATTATTACATCTCACCTGGCGTTTTCTGCCCGATGGGGGGGATATGCCGAAGCTTGATCACGGTGAGTATGGCGATAGTGATCATGAGCCCGCCGCTAACGGCCACAACAGCATGCATGCCGTCGTTAAATGCTATCTGGGCGCCATGAAGAAGTGTTGAACCAATAGGTTCGGGTAAAGCTTTAGCCGCTGAGACTGCCCCAGCCAGACTTTCGTGGGAAGCTCCGGATGTTAACGGCGTAACCCCTTTTGGTATGAAGCCAGCAATTTGAGTGCGGTACACGTATGTTCCGATACTGCCTAATACAGCGATACCAAGTGCGAATGCGAATTCACCGCTCGTTTGGAGCAAGGACGCTGCCGAACCCGCTTTCGCTGGCGGGGCCGAGCCAATAATTAGATCGCTGGACAAGCTCGCAAACGGGGCTACTCCCACATTAAAAAAGATATAACCGACGATCAGGGTAGAGAGCCCGGATCCCATCTCTACCTGGGACAGTAAAATACAACCAGTCGCCGAGACGGCAAGGCCTGCCCCGATAAGGTGCGACGGTCGAACTCGCCGAGCGATGATCGGCGACAACAACATACCCGCCATCGACGCAACCACTCCCGGAAGCATGCACATCGCTGCTGCAAGCGGAGATAGTCCTTCCACGAATTGAAGATGCTGTGCGATGAAGAGCATGGAAGCGCCTGTCAAAGTGATGCCGAACAAGCCGCCCAGTGCCGTGCTGAAGGCGGGGTTTGCAAATAGGCGCAAGTCCATTAGCGGACTGTCCAAACGTTGCTGCCGTCTTACAAATAACATCCCGAAAACAACTCCAGCCGCGATGGCAATGAGCGGCAAAGTCTGTAGACCTTGCTTAGCGATTTCCTTTAGCCCGTATATTGCTGGTAGAATGGTACACATCGACAGCATGACGCTAGTCATATCCAAATGACCAGGTGCGGGATCCCGATATTCGGGCAGAAGATGGGGCGCAGTCAACAATAGCAGCGCCATGACTGGAACACCGAGTAGAAAAATCGAACCCCATGAAAACTGCTCCAGCATCATTCCGCCGACTACTGGGCCAAGCGCCATGCCTCCCATGGAGCACATGAACCATATGCCTATGGCGAGGGCACGCTGCTTATGATCACGGAACATATTGCTGATTAAAGCCAGGGACGAAGGCGATACCGTCGCCCCGGCTATGCCGAGCAGCGCCCGTGCTGCAATCAGCATTCCAGAGGTGCTGGAATAAGCGGCCAACACCGAAGCCGAACCGAATGCCGCTGCGCCGATCATCAGCAGTTTACGGCGGCCGAGCCGATCCCCGAGCGAGCCCATCGTGATCAGAAACCCCGAGAGCATGAAGCCGTATATGTCCATGATCCAGAGCTGTTCTGTACTGTCAGCGCCGATAGAGACGCTTATGTGAGGAAGTGCGAGAATCATGACGGACAAGTCTATCGAAACGAGCAGTGCAGGCAATGAAAGCACGGCAAGTCCAATCCATTCGTTCAAACCGGCCCGGTTACTCGATTCAAGCGCAGCATCTTTCATTGGCCGTCCAGAACCTTTCCGAGCTTATCCAACATCACCTTTGTTCCGTGCTCACGCTGTTCAGGCGTATCGAGACCGTCCAGAAAAACGCCCTGCTCGGTATAGATCAAGCGCGTGCCGCCGTCCACGGAATCGAATTCCACTGTCGTCACGGAGACAGACATCCGCTTGTCTTCCATGTCCAGCGTGTATGAGTATACAATTCGCCTATTCTGAACGATTTCCTGATAGCAGGCATCGAATGTGTAAACGGGTCCCCCAGGAGGACCACCGCGATTGAATTCGCGGCCACCGACGCGGAAGTCGAACTCGTCGGCTTTAGGGAACCAACCGGCTTTGGCTGCTTGACCCGCCCATGCAGCGAATACACGGGCATGGGAATGCTTATAGTTTCGTTCGATGACAAATGTGGAATGTTTGGCAAATCTTTCACTCACAGTCGAAACCTCCTTGTCCGGGTTCTTCCGGATGCTCATCTAAATATTCACCAAGTCGGTCGAGGTGGCGATCCATACTCGATTTTCTCTCGGCGAAAAATTTCTCATGGTTCATTCTCATCGTTCGTATGATGTTCATGAAATGCTCAACGGTAAACGGTTCGTTCCTTTGCATCCGACTCGATACATTCTCCAGCTCATGCAAGAGTTTCTGCTGCATGCGGATACTTTCTTTCAGGCTGTCTATTTGAATGCTAACGATGTCTGACAGGCTGAGTTGGTCTCCGGTCATAACGGCTTTAATCTGCTCGAGCGATAGCCCCAACTCCTTTAAGGACAAAATTTGCTGTAGGCGTGAAATGTCCTTTTCGGTGTAGAGTCTGTATCCGGATGGCGAATAGCCGGATGGAGAAAACAAGCCTATCTGATCGTAAAAACGTAAAGTTCGTATCGTAATTCCCGCCATTTTCGCAAGTTCTCCGACTTTCCAATGTTGTTTCATGATCAGCCCCTTTCTTGATCGCTAGCGTTTCACCGGTAACTTCACTATAAACCGTTACGTTACGTAATGGTCAAGGAGCCTTTTGAATTTTTTTCCAATGCGAAAGTGAGCTTGCCCGTTAGCGTTTCATAACCCTAAGTTTAAAACTTTATTTTCTCGAAACATTTCGAAGCCCCTTCTTCCTGCTTTTTTGTTTACAATGGATACAGATTGTTGAATTGGTTTGAAAGGATGTCGTACATGAGTAAAACAGTTGTACTGGCAGAAAAGCCTTCGGTTGGACGTGACATTGCCAAAGTATTGCAGTGTCACAAAAAAGGAAACGGCTTTTTTGAAGGAGATAAATATATTGTGACATGGGCGCTCGGGCATTTGGTCACCCTCGCTGATCCAGAAGCGTACGGGCAGCAATTCAGCTCGTGGCGAATTGAGGATTTGCCGATTATGCCGTCCCCATTGCGCTTGGTCGTGATCAGGGAAAGCAACAGGCAATTCCAGGTCGTCAAACAACAAATGAGACGCAAGGATGTCGGGCAGATCGTCATTGCGACGGATGCAGGGCGTGAAGGAGAACTCGTCGCCCGGTGGATTCTCGAGCTGGTTCACGTGAATAAACCAATCAAGCGTCTGTGGATTTCCTCGGTGACAGATAAGGCGATCCGCGAAGGCTTCCGTAATCTGAAGGACGGCAAAAACTATGAAAACTTGTTTGCCTCCGCAGCTGCTCGTGCAGAAGCCGATTGGCTCGTTGGAATCAATGCCACACGCGCCTTGACGTGCAAGCATAACGCCCAGCTCTCATGCGGTCGCGTCCAGACGCCAACACTTGCTATTGTGGCAACGCGAGAAGAGGAGATTCGCCGCTTTACACCCAAGCCATTTTACGGACTGTCTGCGGTGGTCCAAGGTCCGATTCAGCTCCAATGGCAAGATCAGCAAACGAAGGATTTCAAAACATTTTCCAAGGAAAAAGCTGATCAGCTAATAGCCGTTCTCAAACAGGAGAAAAACGCAGAAGTCGTCGAGGTTACTCGTGCACACAAAAAGACGTATGCTCCACAGTTGTACGATTTGACGGAGCTGCAACGGGATGCCAACCGGATGTTTGGCTATTCACCAAAACAGACACTGTCCATCATGCAAGGGCTGTATGAGCATCACAAGGCAGTGACGTACCCACGAACCGACTCTCGCTATCTCTCTGCTGATATCGTCGAGACGCTGCCGGATCGAATCAAGGCTGTCCAAATGAAGCCATATGCGCCCCTCGCCGCCAGAATCCTGCGTGCGCCGATCAAAGCGAACAAATCGTTCGTGGATGACAGTAAAGTATCGGACCACCATGCGATCATCCCGACAGAGCAAGCTGTTTTTCTCGGTGATTTGAGTGATAAGGAACGCAAAATTTTTGACCTCATCGTGAAGCGCTTCCTGGCCGTGTTGCTGCCTGCCTTTGAATACGAGCAAACAACCATCCAGGCGAAAATCGGGAATGAAACCTTCCTGGCAAAAGGAAAAACCGTGCTCTCCCAAGGCTGGAGAGAGGCGTATGACCACGATGTAGAAGAAGACGACGTGAAGGACGGCGTAAAGGAACAAATCCTGCCTTCTCTTGCCAAAGGAGATCGCCTGCACATCCAGTCGATATCCCAGACCAAGGGCGAGACGAAGCCGCCAGAGCCATTTACAGAAGCGAGCCTGCTGTCTGCGATGGAAAACCCGGCGAAATACATGGCGAACGAGAGCAAGGATTTGATCAAAACGATAGGGGAAACAGGCGGACTAGGTACGGTAGCAACCCGCGCAGATGTGATCGAGAAGCTGTTCAACAGCTTTTTGCTAGAGAAGCGCGGCAAGCATATTTTTGTTACCGCAAAAGCCAAGCAGTTGCTAGAGCTTGTCCCAGATGAAATGCAGTCGCCGACCTTGACCGCCCAATGGGAGCAAAAGCTCGGTGCCATCGCCAAGGGCAGCTTGAACAAGCGAGCGTTTATCGAAGAGATGAAATCGTACGCCAAAGAAGTCGTCCAGCAGATCAAGAATAGCGATCAGACTTTCCGGCACGATAACCTGACCAGAAGCAGGTGCCCGGAGTGCAATAAGTTTTTGCTCGAGGTAAACGGAAAGCGCGGCAAAATGCAGGTGTGCCAGGATCGGGAATGCGGTTATCGCAAAAGCATTCCCAAGCAGACCAATGCCAGATGTCCAAAATGCCACAAAAGATTGGAGCTGCGCGGAGAAGGGGAAGGACAAACCTTTGTCTGCGCGTGTGGACACAAGGAAAAACTGAAGACCTTCCAGGAGCGTCGGGACAAGGAAAAGGGCAGCAAGGTTTCGAAGAAAGAAGTAGCCAAGTATTTGAAGGGGCAAGACAAGGAGCAGGACGAAGGAATCAACTCAGCGTTGAAAGACGCACTGTCCAAATTAAAGTTCGACTAAAAGGCGTGAAACAAAAGGCGGCCGACCATTCCAGTCAGCCGCCTCCTTCTGTTTACTTTTTCTCCAGCACAGCAAAGTAATTGTCTTCATCGTCTGCGAAGTTAAAGACGCGGCCAGAAGGCATCGTAACAATGTCTCCAACCTTCACATTTTTATTCATGAGGTCGTTACGCAATTCCTCGATATTTTCTGAAAAGAGCAGGAGTGAAGGAGTGCCAAGATTCATTCCGGGCGACATTTTCGCAACGAATTCCTTATTGTGCAGAACGATGCTTGTTTCAGCGCCTTGGGCGGGAGCAATTTCAATCCATCTCATTTCACCGTTCTTCTCTTCTGAAACAACACGGAACCCTAGCTTTTCCGTCCAAAAGTTCACTGCTTGATCCTGGTTATTGACATACAGCATGATTTGACCGACTTTGCTAATCATCATAAACATTGTTCACTCCCTACATGGTAGTTAAAAACTCGATGCTCCTAATCCTTTCCATCCCGACGGTATCTGATACCCGATGCCAACGGGCTTGTCCAGCTTGTCTTCATCATAGCATGAAGAATCAGACAGGATTTCTTTTCAATTGCGCATTTTAGAAAAAGAAATTGCATTTCGTAAAAGAGGAGCATATACTCACAATTAAAAGTGAGTAATCACTCGCTTATCTAAAAAGCTCATCTCAAGCCTAGTTCTGTGGCTTGTTTTTTCACACAAAAAGAAAAGTGATTACTCACTCTATTATGTAGGTAGGGGGAAGCGGTTATGAAACCAGTTGTTCGCTCTATTTGTATCGGGGGACTGTTACTGGCATTGTCGGGCTGCAATTGGACATCCGACAATCATCCGTCACTGTCTGGCACAATCGAGGCCATTGAGCTGCCGATTGTAGCTGAAGTAGGCGGATTGGTGACAAACGTTACGGCAGAAGAGGGAAGTGCAATAAAAAAAGGACAAGTGCTGGCTCAAATCGATAAACGAAGCTACCAAATGACTGTGGCAGAAGCACAGGCGGTACTGGACCAAGCGACAGCCAGACTAGAAGAGGCGAGAGCGGGTTCACGGGACACGACGATCCAAAGAAGCATGGCCAACGTCCAGCAAGCAAATGCGAATATTCAACTGGCCCAAGCGAGAAAAAATCAGGCGGAAGCAGGAAAAGCCCGGGCTGCTGAGCAGATGACGCAGGCAGAATCGCAATGGCAGGGGGCGCAGCAGACCCTGTTGTATCAACAAAAAAGACTCGAGGAAGCAACAGCACTCTTCGAAAAAGGAGCGATCTCTGCCAAAGACCTCGACACGCAAAAAGAAGCAGTGAATCAGGCAAAAACGCAGGCAGATCAATGGGCGGCACAAGTAGCGCAGACACAGGCACAGTACCATTCTGCACAAGAAGACATCGCTGCTGCTGCGGCCCAAATCGGTACAGCCCAAGCCGCGCAAGCCGGAGCGCAGGCAGATCTCGACCAGGTGAAGGAAGGAAGTACCGATTACGCGATTCGGGCACTGCTCGCCGCCCAGCAGCAGGCGAAAGCGAAACTGGATCAAGCCTTATTACAGTTGGAAAAGTCCAAGATTACAGCAACAGATGATGGTACACTCTTGCGCTCCTCTATCGAACAGGGGGAAGTAGCCAAAACAGGCGCTACCTTGTTTACAATGATGAAGCCAGATCAGCTCGAGCTCGTCGTGTACATCCCGGAAGCACAATTGAATCAGGTGAAAAAAGGACAAAAGGTTGGCATCAAGGTAGATGCCTATCCGGAAGAGACGTTTACGGGAACGATCAGTCGCATCTCGGAAAAGGCAGAGTTTACGCCGAAAAATGTCCAGACACCGGATGAACGCACCAAGCTTGTGTTCGCTGTTACGATCCACATCTCAGATGGACTCGACAAAATCAAACCAGGTATGCCTGCCGATGTGCTGCTGGGAGACGAGGAGGGAGGTCGATGAGCGCCGCTATCCAATGCGAGCAGTTGACGAAGCGTTTCGGTGATCGAGTAGCTGTGAACAGCCTGACACTGATGGTTCCGCGAGGTTCGATTTACGGTTTTTTGGGTCCGAATGGCTCAGGGAAATCGACCACAATCCGGATGCTTTGTGGCTTGTTGACCCCGACGACCGGAAAGGGGACGGTTCTTGGCTTCGATGTCATGACACAGAGCGAGGAAATCAAGCAACGGATCGGATATATGTCACAAAAGTTCAGCCTGTATGAAGATTTGACAGTGGAAGAGAATCTCGATTTTTATGCAGGGGTTTATCGATTAGGTGCTACAGAACGCAAGGAGCGGAAAGCGGAACTGATTGAGATGGCAGGCCTGACAGGCAGGGAAAAGCAGCTTGCGGGATCGCTGTCAGGGGGATGGAAGCAACGCCTCGCGCTCTCCTGTGCTCTTTTGCACAAGCCGGAGCTGTTG
This sequence comes from Brevibacillus sp. MS2.2, assembly GCF_013284345.1. NCBI lineage: Bacteria > Bacillati > Bacillota > Bacilli > Caryophanales > Paenibacillaceae > Brevibacillus > Brevibacillus sp. MS2.2. The sequence continues at coordinate 139,144 of NZ_JABSUZ010000010.1, read as the reverse complement.
ATTTTGGACGAACCGACAGCAGGAGTCGATCCTGTTTCTCGTCGGATTTTTTGGGACGTCATTCATGAGCTGGCGAGACAGGGGATCACCGTGCTGGTAACTACACACTACATGGATGAGGCGCAGACATGCGATTGGATCGGCTTTATCTTTTTCGGCAATCTGCTGGCGGAAGGCACTCCACAAGCGTTGATCGATCGTATGGGAGTAGGCAATCTGGAGGATGTCTTCATCGATCTGGTTAGGCAGGAGGAAGCCAGACAGGCGGCGGGGGAGGGAGCCCGATGAGGCATTTTGTCTGGGAGCGTTACTGGTCTGTCGTGAAGAAGGAAGTCATCCAAATCAAGCGGGATCGTCCCAGTCTGGCGATTGCACTGGTCATGCCGCTGATGCTGTTGTTTTTGTTCGGATATGCTGTTAATACAGACGTCAATGACATCCAGATGGCCGTCTGGAATCAAAGCCCTTCTGCTGCCAGTCGAGAGCTGGTGGATCAGTTCGTCCATACACGTGTATTCGAGGTGGCAGCCCATGTAAGTGGCTACGAGGAGATCGAAGCCATGTTAGACGATGGCTCCGTAAATGTCGCGCTCATTATCGGGCCGGACTACACCCGCAAGCGTGATCGCAACGAGCCGGTAGATGTGCAGATGCTTATTAATGGTTCCGATCCGAATATCGCCCGGACTGCCACTTCTCAAGCCCAGTTGATCGTCCAACATCAAGCGATTACGTTGCAGGAAATAAAGCTGCAAAAACAAGGCTTGGGGGAGCTGGAACAGCCACTCGGCTTGGATACACGCGTGCTGTTTAACCCCAATATGGAGAGTATCGTCTTCAATATTCCCGGCTTGATCGGCTTGATAATGCAAAACGTCACGATGATTCTGACGGCGTTTTCCCTCGTACGTGAGAAGGAGCGAGGAACGATGGAGCAGTTAATCGTGACTCCGATCCGCCCATTGGAGCTGATGCTCGGCAAAATTACCCCCTATGTAGGTGTAGGTCTCTTTTCGTTTTGTCTGGTGCTCTTGGTTGGAACGTATTGGTTCGGGGTCCCGGTCAAAGGCAGCATTTCGCTTCTCGTGACTTTGTCTGTCTTGTTTTTGGTGACGACGCTTCTCTTGGGCATTTTCATTTCTACGGTGGCAAAGACTCAGCTTCAAGCGATGCAAATGGCATTCGCTTTTATTCTGCCTAGTGTGCTTCTCTCCGGCTTTATGTTCCCGCGCGATTCGATGCCGCTCGTGATACAATGGTTAGGCGGGCTTGTCCCGTTGACCTATTTTCTGGAAATCTTGCGAGGAATTTTCTTAAAGGGCGTGGACATCGATGCGCTCTGGAAGGATGTCGTCGGAATGAGCGGTTTTTGTCTCTTGATCCTGACCGTCGCTATCCTGCGATTCCGCAAGAAGATCGAATAAGAGGAGCGTAATGGGTGATGAACAAGCCGCCAACATTTGTAGAGGGCCTGTTGCAATATGTAGAAGAGTTGAAAGATGAGAGCGAGATGACGGAGAAACAGCGTAATATTTTGCGTGCATCGGTGAAGCTGTTCGCCGAAAAGGGCTTTCATGCCAGCTCCACCTCTGAAATTGCCAAAGAAGCAGGAGTGGCAGAGGGAACGATTTTTCGCCACTATAAATCGAAAAAGGATATTTTACTTGCCGTCGTTGCACCAGTATTGGTCAAATTCGCGGCGCCGTTTATCTTGAAGGATGTCCGTGAGATCTTCAAAGAGCAGAATAAAAAAACATTCTCCCAAATCGTGACAGAGCTGTACCGAAACCGGATCGACCTGGTGCTAGCGAATGAAAAGCATATTCGCATTTTGCTGCAAGAAGCCTTTTTCCATGACGAAATCAGGGAAGCACTCATCGCTACCGTTTTCACGGGTGTGAAGGAGATGGCAAATAAGCTGATCGAGGCAAAGGTCGAGGTAGGCGAATTGCGTCCGCTCCCGACACAGGCTGTCTTTCGGGCGATCCTGTCCTCGATGATCGGGCTCGTTCTGTTCCGGCAAGTTCTGGATACCGATGAATTTACACAGTTCAGCGATGATGAGCAAATCGCTCTGACCGTAGATATTTTGCTTAACGGGATTGGAAATCACTCTATCTAAATTTTTTTATCGATAAGTGAACATTTTTCTCTCTATTTGGGTATAGAAATCCCTTCTGGGAATGGTATAATTGCAAACAACTTTTTGCTGTTTTTGATTATGGAGGAGAGTAAACCATGCAATTGTTATCAGAGAGAGAATGGCTCGCGTATCGAGAGAAAAACAAAGATCGTGCGCGCATGCTGATTTCTTGCCCGGACCGCGCGGGTATCGTCGCGGCGGTGTCGAACTTCTTGTTCCAACAGGGAGCCAACATCGTTCAGTCTGACCAGTACACGACCGATCCGGAAACAGGCCGATTTTTCATGCGCATTGAATTCGATCTCATCAATCTGGACGAGCGCTGCGAAGAGATCAAGGAAGCATTCAGCCCTGTCGCCGAGAGCTTTGGCATGGAATGGTCGTTGGTCGAAGCGAACAAGCGCAAGAAGGTCGCGCTGTTTGTTTCCAAAGAAGATCACTGTCTTTTGGAGCTCTTGTGGCGCTGGAAGTCCGGGGAGCTGTTCGCGGATATCGCGGTTGTCGTCAGCAACCATCCTGACATGCAGGAGACAGTCGAGTCCTTCGGCATTCCGTATCGCTGCATTCCAGTCACGAAGGATAACAAGCCGCAGGCAGAAGAAGAGCAGATTGCAGCGGCGGAGGGTGTTGATCTAATCGTTCTGGCTCGCTACATGCAGATTTTGTCCCCGCGCTTTTTGGAGGACTATGCGATGCGAATTATCAATATCCACCATTCTTTCCTCCCTGCCTTTGTCGGAGCGAAGCCTTACGAGCAGGCGTATCGTCGCGGTGTGAAGCTGATCGGAGCGACTGCGCATTACGTTACGGAAGAGCTGGACGCAGGGCCGATTATCGAGCAAGACGTTCAACGTGTATCGCACCAGGAAGACGTCGAGGCATTGAAGCAGTTGGGACGTCAGGTAGAGCGTACGGTGCTTGCACGTGCGGTTCGTTGGCATCTGGAGGATCGGGTGCTGGTGTACGGTAACAAGACGATTGTGTTCCCATAAGCATTGCGTATAAAGAAGAGGCTATTCCTTTGAGGAAAAGCCTCTTCTTTCGTTTTGATTCGTCTTATTTTCAAATCAGTTTCTCACGCTTTACCAACTCCAGAAACTGAGTAACAACAGGCCGCTGTTCTGTCTCATCGTCACGCGTGCAGACATACAACGGACGCTTGATCTCTACTCCTGATACGGTTACACGACCGACCTCACCCTGCTCTACCATTTCCCTGACGGCCAGAGCAGGAGCCAACATCGTCCCATATCCCGAACGAACGGAGTGGATGGATTCGACCAGACCGTGATACTGAATACCGACCTGTGGACGTTTCACACCATGCTCGCGACAGAGGGCAAAAAGCCAATCGCGGGTCGAACTGCCTTGCTCCCGCAACAAAAATGGTTCCTCCACGAGCTGCTCCATACGGATCTCTTTTCCTGCAAGCGGATGATGGGCGGGCAAAATAAACCAATAGGGTACATCCATCAAATGATGCCGATTGATAGGCAGCTCATCCCACGATTCTTTGAGAATAACGGCCACATCGACCTCGCAGCTAAGAAGCAGCTCAATGGATTGCATGGAATTACGCGTGCGAATTTCCACATCGACTCCTTCATAATTGCGCTTGTACTGAGCCAGCCATTGTGGCACGAGATAATGCGAGGGGAGATAGGTAGAAGCAATCCTTAGTCGTCCTTTCTTCCCTTGCTTGATTTCTGTTAGCTGTGATTCGATTTCCCGTTCCCAGTCGTAAATGCGGCGTGCTTTTTCAAAAAGAAAGCGCCCCTCGTAGGTGAGAGCAATACCGCGACCATCCGGGATGAGCAAGGTCATGCCCCATTCATTTTCGAGCTTGCGGATTTGGGCACTTACGGCAGGCTGGCTGATCGAGAGTGCGATTGCTGCTTCGGTGACACTGCCTCGTGACGCTACTTCTACAAAAATGCGGAGTGCATGTAAGTTCATCCTGTACCTCGATTCATAACTTTTGTTTATGAGTAATAGATAAAGATGTATTAGAAATGATGAGTGATTGCGCGTAAGGTATAGCTCAGAAAGACGTAAAAACGAGTAGAGAGAAGGATCAGGAGATGAGAGAAGTCAGTGGAAAGACACAAGTCGTGGCAGTCGCACTGGTGACAGCATTATGTATGATAGGGGATTCGATGCTGTATGTGGTGCTTCCTCTTTTCTGGAAGGAGGCTGGATTAACATCGCTGTGGGAAGTGGGGGTATTACTTGCGGTGAACCGCTTCATCCGCGTACCACTCGGCCCTCTTGTTGGAAAATGGTATGAACGCTCAGGAGGACGCACGGGTTTGATTGTGGCAGTGGTGTTGGCTTTTCTGACGACGCTTTCGTACAGCTTGGAAGGCTTTTGGCTGTGGCTTCTGATGCGATGCTTGTGGGGAGTCGCTTGGACCTTTTTAAGGCTAGGTGCGTTTTCCTTGATCGTGACCGTTTCCGAAGGGCATAATCGCGGGCAACTCATGGGCTTGTACAACGGACTGTATCGATTGGGCAGTCTTGGCGGCATGCTGGTCGGAGCACTACTGGCCTCTTGGTACGGGCTTTCTGTTGCTGCCATTGTACTTGCGGTGCCTTCCTTGTTCGCATTCATTCTTGTTTTTCGCTATATACGCCCTTCCTTTACCAATCAGCATCTGACAGACGTGAAGCAGATGGATGCAGGAAAACGCTTGTGGAGTCAGGTGCAGGTACTGTTGACACTGACGACGGCATTGCTCGTCACGATGGTGTACCAGGGGGTGTTTACCTCCACGTTAAGCAGAGTGGTCGAAGTACGTGAACCGCTTATCATGATGGGTGGAGTCGTGCTGGGGGCAGCAGTGATTGCAAGTGTGATCCAAGGCATCCGCTGGGGGTGGGAGCCGTGGGCGGCCCCATTGGTAGGCAAATTGTCGGACAGGCATGGTCGGACGAATCTATTCATCGGGACGTTGCTAGTCGCCTCCATTCTGTTTGCCTCGTTGCAGACAGCGTCTTCGCTTTTGCTATGGTTTGCAATTTTATTCGGCATTCAGTTGACCGCGACGATTATCACGACCGTGATGGATACCCTTGCGGCAGATGAAGCTGCGAGACAGGCCAACAGCCAAGCAGTAATGACACAGTATTCAGTCGTGAGTGATCTGGGCGCGGCGTTGGGGCCGCTCCTTGCTTTCTGGCTAGATGAACACGTAGGTCTGGGTCCCATGTACACCGGAATAGCGATGATCTTGCTTCTGGTTGGTCTTGTATGGCTGTGGCGCCCGAAGCTGGTCAAGATGGAAAGCGCTTCTTGATGGTTGTCATGACGTGAGCAATGGCTGCCTCCTTGTCAGGACCGTGGAGCAGCATGTGGTTCGAATGCTCGTACCAGGTGATCTGCGGGGAGGCAGATTCGTCTACACTGGTTGCGAGTATTTGTGCGCTCACGGCGTGTACAGTATCGTCTCGCCTTGCTTGCAGCAGAACGTAAGGGGTCGTAATTTGAGGCAAAAGCGGCTTCGTTTCTGCCAACAGCCTGCGAAATTGCAGCATACTGCTAAAAGGGATTCTGCCGATGCCGTGTATATAGCGTTTGGAGTGGGTAGAGAAATCCTCACGCAAATAGTGCATTGCCTCTTTGACATCCCAATATTTATAAGGGGTGTTGATCGTAAATAGCAGGGCGACGGGATATTTCGTCGTCAAGTGAAAGGCGAGCAGTCCCCCCATGGAAAATCCGATGACCACGATGGTGTCAGCGCGCATAGACAGTCGCTTGTAGCCTTCTTCTGCCGAGCGAAGCCAGTCGTGGCGGGTGCTTTTTGCCATGTGTCGACGAGTAGTCCCATGTCCCTCCAAGGTAGGGCATTCCACCTGATAGCCAGCCTCGCGGAGCTTTTTGGCGAGTGGGAGTATATCGTTGATGTCTCCGGCAAATCCATGGATAAGTAAGCAACCGACTGTTCCTGACATGGAATCTCTTCCTCTCAGATACTGGGAAATTTGATGGATCATCCATATTATATACGAAAAGGTGAGAAGGAGGCGACCGCGCAAGTGTGCCCACACCGAGCAAAAAAGGGAAAGAAAAAGCGACTCCACGCAGCTGCGATGAAGTCGGCTATTTACTCACGGGGGTTCTGTACCTGAAAAATAGGTTACAGCCCAATTGTTTTCAGTTCTGGAGAGATAAGTAGCGTAGGTTGCGTGCAGGCCTGGATATCTTCCGCTGTATAACCTTCTGCTACCTCGACGAGGACGAGCCCGTCTGGTGTCACGTCCATGACAGCTCTGTCCGTAATAATACGGTTGACAACCTTCTTGCCGGTAAGTGGCAGGGCGCATTCATTCAAGATTTTTGTCTCACCATGCTTGTTGACATGATCCATGATGACGACGATTTTTTTCGCGCCGTGGACGAGATCCATGGCACCTCCCATGCCCTTGACCATTTTGCCAGGAATCATCCAGTTTGCGAGATCACCCGCAGCAGAAACCTCCATCGCTCCCAAAATAGCGAGGTCGATATGGCCGCCGCGAATCATCGCAAACGATTCTGCACTGGAGAAGTAGGCCGCACCTGGAATAGCCGTAACGGTTTCTTTTCCGGCATTGATGAGATCAGGATCGAGGTTTTCCTCTGTCGGGTATGGACCAATTCCGAGCAAGCCGTTTTCCGATTGCAGAACAACTGTTTTTCCTTCCGGGATGTAGTTGGCGACGAGCGTGGGCATTCCAATCCCCAAGTTTACGTAAAAGCCATCTTCTATTTCCCTGGCGGCACGAGTGGCGATTTGCTCACGTGTAAGCGACATCTGTGTTTTCCTCCCTTGAATGTAATCCGGTACTCTCTTTTGCTGCTTACGAGCGGACAGTGCGTCGTTCGATACGTTTTTCGAACGAAGGTGCCTGTATCACACGTTGCACATAGACACTTGGTGTGTGAATATGCTCAGGGTCCAGTTCACCTGTCTCTACGATTTCTTCCACTTCGACGATCGTGATTTTTCCGGCTGCTGCCATCATCGGATTGAAGTTTTGGGCTGTTTTGCGGAAGACGAGATTGCCCATCTTGTCAGCCTTCCACGCCTTGATCAGTGCGAAATCACCCGTGATGCCATACTCAAGCAGGTACTCTTTCCCTGCGAAATCGCGTGTTTCCCGTCCTTCAGCGATAGGTGTGCCGACTCCAGCTGGAGTATAGAATGCCGGAATTCCAGCTCCGCCTGCGCGAATTCTCTCCGCCAGCGTCCCTTGTGGCGTCAACTCGACTTCGAGCTCACCGGACAAAAATTGACGTTCGAACTCCTTATTTTCACCCACATAAGAGGAGACCATTTTTTTGATTTGCTTTTCGCGTAAAAGGAGACCGAGTCCCCAATCATCTACCCCGCAGTTATTTGAGACGACTGTCAAGTTTTTCACTGCTTTGTCTCGCAGGGCAATAATCAGATTCTCCGGAATTCCTACCAGTCCGAAGCCGCCCACTAATAAAGTGGCACCATCGTGAATATCAGCCACGATGTCCGTGTAAGAAGTATAGATTTTGGCCATGACGATCACTCCCACCATGAAAAAGTAAAGGATTTTTGTAAGCGCTAACAATAGGGCGATGCTGTTGCCCCGTTTTCCTGCCCTTCTATCATACTAGATACGAGTTACAAACAAGTGACGAGACATTTGGATTATAAAAAATAATGTAAAATGACAGAAAAGTAGTACAACTATACCATTTTTTTCTGTAAAATATATTTTGTCAACATTCGTCGTTTTTTTGGTCAGTATTAGGAAGATTCAGGGGGAAATGTGGGGTTGCAGGAATGAAAAATACGAATAAATGGATAAGTCTTACGGTTGTGGTCCTGCTGCTCGTAGGGTGCGAAAAGCTAAATGAGGGAGTTTCAAGTCTGAAACGAACGAAAGAAGAAACGGTCATCAAGGTGAAAACAGTAAGTGCCTATACGGTGGAGAATGGCAAGGATGAGCGACTGATGGAAGTAGCAGGTGTAGTGGCACCGCGTCAGGAGCTGGCTTTATCGTTTGGTGCCTCAGGCAAAATTTCAGGCATTCTCGTAGAAAAAGGAGCTGCTGTCAAGGCGGGGCAGACGTTGGCGACATTAGATGGAACGGCCTTGCAGCAAGGAATTCACGCAGCCCAAGGACAAGTAGCAAGTGCTGCAATCAAGCGGGAAAAGGCCGCCAAGGGACCGGAGAGTCATGAGGTGCAGACCAAGAAGCTACAGGTAGAAAAAGCGAGAGAACAAATGCAAAAAGCTCGCGACGAACTCACCAAAGCGGAGATTTTGTATGCGAATGGAGCCATCTCGAAGGATGAAAAAGACAAGCTGTCCTCTGCACTGCGACAAGCCGAGCTGAGTCTGGAAGAAGAACAAGTGGCGTACAACAACCTGCTGAAGGGCGCCGATCCACTGGACATCGAAGAAGCGAATGCAAGCATCCAGCAGGCCAATGTTCAATTGAGCCGCGCGAAGCAGGAAGCCGCTGATGCGGTGATCAAAGCTCCGTTTACAGGCGTGGTTGCAGCGATCTCCAAGACCGCGTCGGAGCAAGCTGGACCTGGGACAGAGGTCATTCGGATGGTCGATACGAGCTCCTGGCTTGTCAAGCTGCAAGTAGAAAGGGAGCAAATCGCCCATTGGCAGGCAGGTAAAGTGGTAAAGGTGAAGGCCCCGGACGGCAGTGAAGCAGAAGGAAAAGTGACGTTTGTCTCACCTGTTATGGATACCAGCTTGGGGTCTTATCCAGTCGAGGTGACCGTAGACGGCAAGAATGTAGCGTGGAAGGGTGGCATGACTGTCACTTGTATGTATCCGCTACCGGCGTCAAATGTTGCGCTCGTTCCTGTAAGCAGCATCGGCGTCTCTGATGAAGAATATTACGTCATGAAAATCAATGAACATTCAGTGGAAAAGACGTTTGTCAAAGTGGGGGCATTGCAAGGAACCTTCTATGAGGTAGTGGAAGGTCTCGTGCCTGGTGACCAAATTGTTGCTTCAGGCTTGTCGTATGTAGTGGATGGTGAGGCGGTGAAGGTGGCGGATGAATAACAAGACATTTTTATCGATTATCCCCTCCTTCGCCCGTATCCTGGCGGTCATTTGCTGCCTACTTGCGGTAGGAGCTTGGTTCGGGCTGGATATCAAGACGTTCCCGGATCGGTCTGTGCCTGAATATACAATCAGTCTCTTGGCACCCAAACTTTCCTCTGCGGAAGTAGACGAATCGGTTGCGAGAAAAGTAGAGGAATCGGTACGTTCATTGGGCAGTGTGCTTACGATTGCTTCCGAATCTCGGATGGGGTCGGCAGTTATTACTGTAAAAACATCGGAACAAATCGGTTCGGATTATAAGGAACGGTTGGAAAAGAAGCTGGGAGAAATCACGAAGCAGCTACCCGTGCAGGAGTGGAGCGTCAGTCAAAGCAATCTCGCCGATAGCAAGATTGGCTTTTATGTCCTGTACGGCACGGACTTGCAGACCTTGTCTGACGTTGCCCAAAATACCGTCTATGACAAATTGATCAATCTGCCAGGGATCGCTCGCATCGAAATGGACAAGCAAGCCTTGAAAGAGCAGGTAGATATCATTTTCCGACCGTCCATGTTACTCGCCTACGGGCTCACACCTGCTGATGTTCTGTCGCAACTGCCGACAGATGTGGTTGGAGAAGAGGTAGGCTCTGTTGGAGCTGATAAGGATCGAACCATGATTCAATGGACGAGTAAATCGGAAGGGCTGCAAGATCTGGGTAAGCACTTGATCTCCACCGATAAAGGATACGTGCCACTAAACACGTTGGCTGACATTCGTGATCGACGCGGGAGCAAAGGCGAACAAATCGGGATGTATCGTGGCTCGCCTGCCTTAGGAATCACGGTGTACGCAGCAGATGTCGGGCAATTGCCTGTCATCAGCAGGCAAGTAAAGGAAGCGGTTGGCGAGTTGAATCAGGCTTCAGGCGGCAAGTACCGCCTCGATTTGTTTCGTGACGACGCGCAGACAATCACTGCTGCATTGAGACAGCTTGGGGCACTGGCTGTTCTAACGGCTGTCATCTGTTCGCTCTTTTTGTACCTGACCCGAAAACAATGGGCAGGGGCTGTACTCGCGCTTTTGGCAAACGTTCTAGCGGTCGGCAGTGTTCTTGGAGGCATGTGGCTTTGGGGAATCCCATTGACGCTCTCCACGCTTGGACCACTCGTGTTATTTTCGCTATTGTTCACAGGAGCAGGCTCTGCGTTGTTTCATCAGTTTTCAGGATTGCCCTCGTACTCGCTTGTTCGTTGTTTGCAAGTGGCGTGGGGGTTGATGAAGCCGTTTTTGCTCACGATTGTCGTAGTGGCAGCCTGTTGGACAGGTGTCGTTTACACGGATTTCCTCAAGGCAGAAGACAAGGTTGTCTTATACGATGCTTGGCCCGTTCTTTTGCTGGGGACGTTTGCTCTTATTCTTATCTATGGATTTATCACGCCAGTACTGACAGGAACGTGGCTGGAAGCTTCCGACCGAGTAGAGGAGGAAACACCACGGGCTTCCAATAAAGTGACAAGGTATTTTCAAGCTCGCTGGGAACGACTGGTGGAACAAGGGTACTTGCCTTATGGAATCACACTGGTTGCCTCGCTTGCCTTTGTCTTTTTGCTCAAGTCATTTATTCTTGTAGATCCGTACGCCAAGCTTGATTATGGCGACAAGTCGCTTTCATTGCCAATGGTGCAGGGAAGTAGCATCGATGAGGCCATGCGGGCAGCACAAATAGCCGAGGAGCGCTTGCTCGCCATTAACGAAGTCCGAGATGTCTACACGATTGCCTCCGAAGAAAATCTGAGCTTTCAACTAAAGCTCGTGGACAAATACGATTGGACGCAATCAGTCTCAGATCTGGAAAAAGTACTGGACAAAGAGCTGCGAGATATTCCTCAGACAGATCCGTTTGCGCTGGTCATTAATAAAGATAAGGCAACTCGCCTTGTCTTGACGATCATGGGGCCATCCTTGCAAACGACGCAGAACATTGCCAATGAATTATTGGCCTTCATGGAAAAGCAGAGTGCGAAGGATAAAGAGGGGCGAGAACTTGTAACAGATGAACGAATCGGTCCAGGTGCAGAGGGGACTTTTATCGACATTCGTCCAAAACAAGAGATGCTGGCACGCTATCGGATTACGCAAGAGGAGATCAAGAGACAACTGGAGAGCTATTTGGGAGAAAAAACAGCTGGCAGTGTCTATTGGAATGAGCGTCAGGTACCTATCCACGTACGATTCCCTGACGGGTGGATGGACTATCCGGATCAAGTGAAACAGATTTTAATTCGAACCTCACAAGGTACGGTGCGATTATCTGAGCTGGTAGATTGGTCGATCGGCAGCGAACCGCCCATTTATCAACGGGAAGACGGACTGTATGTCTTCAAGGTAAGCAGTGCCGTCACAGACCCAAGTCGAATTGAGCTGTGGTCTTACATCATTCCATATACCATGCAAGAAAAGGTGACGATACCCGAAGGCTATACGGTATATAACGACGATGAGCTGAAGAAATTGGAGGAGAAAAAGCTCAACAAGGTTGATTGGAGCAGCCGGTTCTTGACGATTGGCAGTCTGGTTGCCCTCGTACTTATCATGAGCTTGCTTTTGCAACGAAGAACGCGCGATGGATTATTTGCCCTCGTTCTCTTGCCCATCTTGTCTGGAGGCTTTGCGTTGGGATTGCTGTGGTTGGATCGACCCATGAACGTTATGAGCTTCTATGGTATGGTGGCTGCCATTGCTGTCATCGTTTTGCAGGCACTTCTTGCGATGGATGAGCTGTACAAGGCTCAAGCTGAGCAGGAGCGAGTTTGGGACGGTATCAAGCTGGGGGCCAAACGCACCATGCTTAATCAAGCGGGGATATATTTGGCGATCGCGTTAGCTAGCCTTCCGCTTGCTGGGGGCTTGGGTACTGGGAATGATTCGTTTGCGTCCTTTGCCAGCGTATTGTTGTTTGGCATTCTAATGGGGGCTTTTGCCACAATCGTACTTCTTCCTGGTATGCAACATGCCGCTGTGCAAAGACAGGCGGCCCATTCTGAGATGTCCTTGCCGATCCTCGCGCGTCATTTGCGGATTTGGTGGGAAAACAACCAGGTACGTCGCCGCGATTTCAAAGAAAGGAAACGCGAACAGGCCCGCTCACAAAAAACAGGGCAAGCCGAAGTCTCAAACCACGATTCCCGGGAGTATGTGCCTGTACAAGAGGACTTCCTGCCTCTGTCTTCTTCTACACATGACGCCAACCGCTAAAATAGGTTGGCGTTTTTCTTTTTCAATCGTTCACGTAGCTGTAACCGACTAACCAGGTATGCGTCATGGTAAGATAGGAAAGAGAATCGAAAGCAGGGGGTAACAAACACGTGCGTCGATATCGAAAAGTATGGGATTACTTGCTTTTGATGGCCATTCTCCTCGGGTTGTTCATTTCTTCTTCACAGCCATACGCCAAGCAAGACATGCGAGGGACGATAGACAAGCTAGTGGATGAACAGAGCTTACAAGACCGTTTAGGCGACATATCCATTCCTTACGGAGGCAAGGATGTCAGTCTGGAAGAAAAGGGAGCGGCTGGTTTTATCGAGTTCTTGATACGGAAAGGGACACACTTTACTGTTTTTGCTCTCTTGGCTTTTAGCTGGTATCGCGTGTTTTCGCATCATCTCTCGTTTGGGCAAGCACTGCCCTGGAGCGCTTTTTGCAGTGTGATGACGGCTGTTTTGGATGAATGGCACCAGACGTTTACACCGGATCGAACCGGAATGGTGCAGGATGTTTTGCTCGATGCATCTGGATCTGTCACGATGTTGTTGATAATTGCTCTCAATTATCTGTATTCACGAAGAGCATATCGTTATAAAATGTAGGGAGCCTATCCATCCTATGAGGAGAGAAGGCTGCGATTGAATGATTGGAGAGTGGATTAGATCGTGGTAGGAAAAAAGAATGTTCTTGTACTGAACTGCGGAAGTTCTTCGGTGAAGTACAAGCTGTATGAAATGCCTTCCAAAACATTGATTGCGCATGATTATTTGGAGCAAATCCAGCGTGACCAATATGAAGATGCTATTCGGGGAGTGTTTGAATCCCTCAAACAATATTCGATAGATATCGTTTCCCATCGTGTTGTCCACGGCGGAGAAGCATTTAAGCAGTCCGTTATTATTGATGACCAAGTAAAAGACGAAATTCGTAGCCTGTCCCGTTTCGCCCCGCTTCATAACCCCATTAACCTGACCGGGATTGAAGTTGCACAGAGTCTGTTTCCTGATTTGATTCACGTAGCTGTTTTTGATACAGCGTTCCACCAAACCATGCCACCATCCTCTTATTTGTACGCACTGCCTTATGAATACTACGAGCAATACGGTATTCGCAAATACGGTTTCCATGGAACGTCCCATCGCTATGTAATGGGCCGGGCAGCAGAAATGATGGGTCGCCCGAAAGAGCAGCTACGTCTGATCAGCTGCCACATCGGAAGCGGGGTAAGTATCACGGCGATCCGAAATGGTGAATCGTATGATACGTCGATGGGTATGACGCCGTTGGCTGGTTTGTCTATGGGTACGCGCAGCGGAAACATTGACCCAGGTATCATCCCGTATATTGAGGAAATTGAAAAGACTGACACGGCTGGCGCTATTAAGATTCTGAATAACAATAGCGGTCTCATGGGCGTATCGGGTGTATCCAATGATTTGCGTGACGTTATGAAAAAAGCAGAAGAGGGACATCTCCGCAGCAAGCTCGCGCTGGAATTGTTTACTACTATTCTGCATAAGCATGTGGGACTGTACCTTGCACGACTGAATGGAGTTGACGGTATTATCTTTACGGCGGGTGTCGGAGAGAATAGTGCTGCCGTGCGTGATTTGGTGTGCTCTGGTCTGGAATTTGCCGGGGTAAACCTGGATCGTGAGGTAAACCGTACCAGCAAAGGTGAGACATTCATCAGCACGAAATACTCTCCGGTAAAAGTCATGGTCATCCCGACAAATGAAGAACTTGTCATGGCAATGGATGCATTCGAACTGGGGCATAACTAGCTTAGAGTGTGTGCCTAGAAAGAATAGGCTTTTCAGTATTGGAATTTCTCTGCTATACTAAGAGAATGAGGCTTCTGGTTTGAGGTTCTCACCATTTTTCTGAAAAAATAAAAGGAGTGCAAACTGGATGGCAGTACAAGTGGGAAGCATCATCGAAGGAAAAGTGACAGCGATTAAACCGTTTGGGATGTTCGTAGCAGTCAGCGAAACCGAGCAGGGGCTGGTCCACATTTCCCAAGTAGCAAACGGTTTTGTTAAGGATATCAATGATCACTTTACCGTGGGGGCACAAGTAAAGGTAAAAGTACTCTCCATTGATGATGCAGGTAAAATCTCGCTTTCGGTTCGCGCAGCACTCCCAGCGCCTGAGCGTCCGGAACGTGAAGAGCGCCGTGGTGGTGGATATCGTGGAGGCGACCGCGGAGGGAATGCAAAACGAGATAGCGGAGCTTCTTTCGAAGACAAGATGAAAAAATGGATGAAGCACAGCGAAGAGAACCTTGCGACAATCAACAAAAAGAACGCAAAACGCGGCTACTAAGCCTTGCGATAACGTAAGAAGGACGGGATCAAGCTCCCGTCCTTTTTTGCGTTTTCTATTCGAGAGGATTCCCCTCTTTTTCCCAGTATTCAATCCCGCCGAGCATCTCTTTCACTCGAAAACCGAGAGCGGCCAGTTTCGCGCATGCCTTCGCTGCACCGTTGCAGTTGGGACCCCAGCAGTAGACGACCATGAGCTTGGTCGGGTCCAGAGCAGCCGTCGTTTCAGCGGAAATAAGCGAATGGGGGAGATTCAGAGCTCCGGGAACGTGACCCTCCCGATACGCTTTCTCGCTGCGAGCATCCAGGATGTAGAAGCCTTCCACTCGGTTTTGGATGTCATTCCATACATCAGCGACATCTGTCTCGAGAGAAAGCTTGTTGAGAAAATGAGTACGGGCTACTTCAGATGGCGCGGCGGGTGTTTGCAAAACAAGGGACATATCAAAATCCTCCTCGTTACGTGTGATGGTTATGTACAAAGCATAGCATTGAACCAACCATCACAGTTATCTATACTATTCAATAAGGATCATTACTGATTTCTATGGGAGGAAGCGGGATGGAGCTGGTCTATTTACATACTTTTCGCGAAGTAGCCCGGTATGGGAGCTTTACACGGGCAGCAGAAGAACTGGGCTATGCTCAACCGACGGTAACGGCACAAATGCAAAAGCTGGAGCAGTCGTATGGAGCCCCGCTATTTGAGAGATACGGACGCAAGCTGCGACTGACGCAAGCAGGGGAAGCCTTGCTGCCGTACGCACGGGAATTGATTCGTCTGTATGGGGAATCTAAAGAAGTGATTAAGCAACAGACAACAGGCCCAATTGCCATTGGAACGATTGATACATTGGCGGCGTTCTTTCTGCCGTCGTATTTACAGGCTTTTTGTCAGCAATATCCTCAGGTTGACTTAGTATTGCAGACGGCTGGAGAAGCAGAAATTGTACAACAGATCAAGGATGGCTATCTCGATATCGGGATCATTTTCGATCGTCCTTGTACAGACCCTGAGCTAGTCACCCACGTTATTCGCGAGGAAGAATTGGTGATCATCATGCCACCCACCCATCGATTTACGACAGCAACAGCACTCACGGTCCATGATTTGGGTGGGGAACCGCTTGTATTGACCGAAGAAGGCTGTACGTATCGGGGCATGCTGCTGGAGGCATTGGGAGAGGCTGGGATGAGTCAGCGAATCGCCTGCCAGTTTAGCAATCCGGAAGCGATCAAGCAGTGTGTGCGCTGTGGCCTGGGTGTTGCTTTGCTGCCGCTCATGGCGGTCAAGAGAGAGCTCGCAGAAGGGGTGCTCACAGCCATCCCGTTTCAGTCAGATAAGCCGCCTTTTTCCATACAGCTTGTTTATCATAAAAAGAAATGGCTATCACCTTCGATGGTGACGCTTGTGGATACGATTACGAGATTACAGAGAGAGGAATCGTGAGCAGGATGCAGCTAGATACTTCACCATTTGTCGCATGTACATCCGAGGAGACAGTCCATCCGGGAGTGCGGCTCTATACTGTCAGCTACTACAGTCAAGACTTGCTGGTAAAAGCTGCCTTGGCTGTTCCAGAGGCCTATTTTCAGGAGGGAGCATGTTTGCCAGCTCTCCTGTATTGCCGAGGCGGGATTAAAGGAGTGGGACGGGTCCGACCTGAGAGAATCAGCCAAATGGCCGCCTTTGGCTACCTGGTCCTCGCCCCTCATTACCGTGGCAACGAAGGCGGAGAGGGCCGGGATGAATTCGGTGGGGCAGACAGGCATGATGTGTTTGCTGCATTTGAATTGCTCCGCAATCTGGAGAAGGTGGACAAGGAGCGAATCAGCGTCTACGGCTTTTCACGCGGTGGCATCATGGCCTTGTTTGCTGCAATGGAGTGCAAGGGCGTATTATCCTGCGTCGTATGGAGTGGCGTCAGCGACATGTTTTTGACCTATGAGGAGCGGGTTGATCTGAGAAGGATGCTGCGTAGAATCATCGGTCACCCGCGCAAGCAGGAGGATGCCTACCGCGATCGGACGCCTTTGTATCGGATGGACGAGATTTCTTGCCCTGTGCTGATCATACATGGAACAGAAGATGAGAATGTGGGAGTGGAGCATGCTCATAAATTGGCAGATGCGCTGACGCGGGCAGGCAAACCGTATGAAAAATGGCTGGCGCAAGGGGCCAGCCATCTGTTTGTCGGGGAAGAAATGGAGATGTATACGCGCAAGATGTTCGCTTGGCTGGATGCGCAAGCCTAATCTTCTTTTGGTGTAAGCGGAAGCGTGATGATGATTTCCGTTCCTTTTCCCAGCTTACTGTTCACGTGCAGCTCCCCACCGTGGTTTTCGACCATTCGTCGGGAAATCGGCAGCCCCAGTCCTGTCCCATCCTCTTTTAAGGAGAAGAACGGATCGAATATACGCACCAGATACTCTTGAGAAATGCCTTCTCCCGTGTCTTTGACATGAATATGGACAGCCTGATCGTCCAGGCGGCTTTCAATGGAGAGAACGCCGCCGTCTTTCATGGCTTCAATGCTGTTTTTCATTAAATTTAACAGGATTTGCTTTAATTGCTCGACATCGACGTGAATGCGAATGCGCGGATCACAGTGATCTACGATTTCAATCCCATGTAGCATAGCCTCGGCATTCATCAAGGGAAGAATCGAATGAACGACACCGGTTAGCGCAACCTCGCGATAATCGGGCTTGGACGGTTTGGAGAGCATCAACAACTCCGTCACAATGCGGTTGACCCGTTCAATTTCCTGCAAAATTAAAGGCAAATAGTACAAATCGCGCTCTTGATCCGATAAACGCTGTTCCAATAGCTGAATAAAGCCGTAGATGACCGTTAGCGGATTACGAATTTCATGAGCGGCTCCCGCTGCCAACTGACCGACCATCGCCAGCTTCTCGGATTGATTCAAGTACTCTTGAATTTGCTCCTGCTCCGTAATGTCCAGGAAGGCGACCATCCACCCGGTTTCCTGATCGTGGTGATGATTGTGCAAAGGGATGTAGGAGACCAGGGCAATGAATGGCGTGTCGTCTTTTTTGTACAAGGTCATTTTGCGATTGACGAACCAGGGAGTCGGCTCGTTGCATGTGGGTGCTTCAAAGGAAACCTTGGACACGGGGTAACCGTGATCGTCGAGCTTGACCAAATGCTGTGCCAACTGGTTTACATGAAGACCGACTGTCGCATGGGAGTGAGTAATAATCCCAACAGGCAGAGAGTTTAAGATTTGCTCCCGGATGTTTTTTTCTTCGGTCAAAATTTGCCGTTGCCTTTCATCTTGTGCGAATAGATTGGCGATGCTACTCGACATTTTGTTGAACTCCTGCGCCAACTCAAGGAATTCGTCTTGATGGGTATAGACGATTTGTTGGCCGAATGTTCCTTTCGATACTTCACGCGCTTGCTGCATCAGCGACTGGATTGGGCGCAATAGCTCATTGCGGAAGTAAAACGTACAGAACAGCCCAAACAAGATAGAGGCTACAGAAACGGAATACGTCAGGATCAACGAGACTTTGATGCTCTCATTTGAATTCTGAAACTCTTTGTTCGTCTGATACTCGAGCTGATTGAGTGAAAAGGACAGATCGCGTTCCAACCGGTCGAGCAATGGCTGTACTTCATTGGTAAGGACATAGCTGACGGCGGGAACATTCCCTGCTTGCAGCAACGGATTGATTTTGTTCAAAAAAATAAAGTCCAGTTTTGATATCGATTCAATAATCGTAAACAAGCCACTGTTCGCCTCCGTTTTGGGAAGCGAGGAAAAACGAGCCGTATCGATCAGATTTGTATAGTACTGATCCAGGTAAGACTCGTTGCGCGTCAATGTATACATGTTCAACGCATATGTCTTGGTGTAAATCTGGTTTTTGACTTCCAATAAGGCGCTCGTTTGCGGTAAGAGGTTTTGTGTCAAATACACTTCATCAGAGGTGACCTTGGTCATTTGATAGCTGAACAGGGTCGTTACGCAACCGATGAGAAGCATCATTACGAGATAGCTGAGCATGATTTTTTTCTGAAACCCGAGATTGCTGAAAAGGGGCATGCTGATTAACCTCCATACGAGCCACGGGAAGGAATGAGATTTTGCAGTTCCCGTTCTAAATCTTCACGTACATTTGCTGGCACCATGTGTCCGAATTGACTGAGATGGTTGACTCCTTCGGCAAGTCCGTACATAACTTTTCCATTGGGGAGATCCCCTTGAATAAACTGTTCCATGATGATGCGGTAGCACTGACGAACATCCTGCATCATGGAGGCCAGCACGAAGTCAGGAGCGATGTAGCGCTGATCAGCAATATATCCGATGGTGAATACTCCTGCGCGCTGCGCTTCTGTAATCACTTCGAGATTGAAGCTGTCGCCTGTGGTGTAGATGACATCCACACCTTGTGCAATCATGTCGCGAGTCGTGCGAATGGCCCCCTCAATATCATTGAAATCAGGAACTTTTCCCACGACGATAGTGGTTTTGGGCGACGCCTTTTTCACGCCATCGATAAAGCCTTCTACTTGATGGAGTTCTGTGGGCTTGTCTACCATGATGTACCCGACTTTATCCGATTTTGTCATTTTGGCGGCTAGGATACCCACGAGCTTGCCAGCAGGCTTCATATCGTAACGAATCGTGGTCTGATTCGGATGCGGAGCCTCTCCGTTAAAGGAAACAAAGTGTGTTTTCGGATACCGAAGCGCCACGTCTGTAAAAGGATCAGAGAAGATGAGGCCATGACCGAGTACGAGATCATAGTCGTTAGCTGCATATTTCTCAGCCACCTTCGTAATCTGCTCCGGTTTTATATTATTGGCGATTTCGAGTGAAAAGTTAAATCTTTTTTGCAGTTCTGTCATACTCTCCAACGCACTGCTGTTCCAGCCCTGATCATAAGTGGGGCCCTCCAGCAACAGGGCGACACGCACTTTTTCAGAAGAATGGCTGCTTTTATTTATGACTTTATCAAGATGCTTCATGCTTGTAACGAACTGACTGGTAATGAGCAGAAGCAGCCCGACTACCAAACCGGTAAATAAGACGGGAAATGGCAGCAGCTTTGGCATGCGGGATTCCTCCATAGAAAAAAAGCATAATCCACTTGAAAATATAAATACACGTCATGCCTATTATATCGGTTCTCTGAAGGTTGTGCATGGAAAAAAGGGATACGGACAGGCTAATCGTATGGAGAACATCCTGCGAAGCGGGAACAGAAGGGAGGCGTACACGCGATGGAAAACGATATGGTGGAAATCCCCCAGATTCATATTCCGGATGAGGTCACACAGGTCGATCGACCAGAAATTGGAGAGACTACTCCACACCCGAAACCAGACAGCCCTCTGGCGTCGAGCGGGACAGCTGAACCCGCCAGTGATAGCGATTCGAAAGAAAGCAGCGAGCGAATCGGCTTTATTTCATAATACCGATCGGAGTTCGCGCCATTCGACAAAAGAAGTCATTTTCTCTCGTGGACAAGGCTTGCGATTTCTGCAAAAGTAGGAAGTAGAATAGCAAGCGAGATGCGAGGGGATAAGACTGCATGGCCCGATTGCTGATAGTAGATGACGCAGCCTTCACGAGAAGGGTGCTGACGGATATGCTAGGCGAACAACATGAAGTTTGTGGAGAAGCGAGCAATGGTTTGGAGGCAATTGAAAAGTACAAGGAGCTCAAGCCAGATATTGTCACCATGGATATTACCATGCCGCACATGCACGGGATTGAAGCCATGCGTCACATCTTAGATTTTGACCGTGATGCCAAAATTTTGATCTGCTCGGCAGTCGGGCACCGGCAGAAGGTGCTGGAAGCGATGAAAACAGGAGCGAGTGATTTCGTCGTGAAGCCTTTTCAAAAAGAGCAGATACTTGATGCCATCGCCCGACTTTTGTAAACCGGAAAAAGCAAACAGCCGCCAAATCCCGGGTGGGAAGGCGGCTGTTTTTTTAAAAGCCAGGATTTACAAGATGATTTCTGTTCCAATGCCATTTGCTTTCGCCCGTTCATAGACCGTTTTGGCAACGGCTGTGTCCAAATAGGCAACACCCACGGATTTGTACAGCGTGATTTCGTCATCGTTTTCTCGGCCAGGTTTTTTCCCAATCAGAATGTCTCCCAGCTCAGCGTGCATTTGTTCAAAGCTCCATTCACCGCGTTCAATCGGAATGAGCAGATCGCCGGCTTCGTGCTGGGCTCCCTCGAGTGTATCGACCACGACTTTGCTGTTTTGTACAGTAGTCAGGTCGACCTCCTGCATATGAGGAAGAAAAGCACCGATGGCATTGATATGCGTACCAGGACGCAAGCGTGTTCCATCAAACAACGGGCTGGTAGCCTTCGTGCTGCAAATCACAATTTCGGCATTCGCCACCGCTTCATTGGCATCATCCATAACCGTGATTTCGCCTTGCCACTCGGGATAGAGCGAGAGCAGTGTTTGTTTCATTTCGTCCGCTTTCTCACGTGTGCGGTTATAAAGATAAATGTTTGTCAACAGACGGACTTCCATGACGGCTTGAATTTGTCCGATCGATTGTGCCCCGCATCCCAATACAGCGCAGCTTTGCGCATGTTCTTTTGCCAAGTATTTGGTTGCAACGCCACTGCTTGCACCTGTGCGCATAATCGTCAACAGGCTCGCGTCCATCATCGCCACATGCTGTCCCGTTTTAGCTTCGGTCAACACGATTACACTTTGGAGTGCTTTGATATCGTGCTTGTGATTTTCCGGGAAAATGCTGATGATTTTTACCGCTACGTAATTGTCCGTTTCCAAATAGGACGGCATGTATAGACTGGTTGCTCCGTATTTCGGATGGTCAATGGCAGTACGAACAGGGGTGGTAACATTTCCAAGCATATGCTCACGGAAGACGTGTTCCACATCTTCCAAGCAATCTTTCATCGTATAGATTTGTTCAATGTTTTCACGGCTTAATACTAGCATCTCATTCTTCCTTTCCATCAGGATTCGTCCAAATCCAAATCCTTTGTTTCCTTCGTAGCAGAAACCGCAATGAGAGAAATAACCCCGGAAATGACAATGTACAAAGCGATTGGCACCCACGAGTTAAAGGAGCTTAACAAGGCAGTAGCGATCAGTGGAGCAGTACCGCCTGCCAAAGCAGCACCGAGCTGGTAGCCAACCGTTACCCCAGTATAGCGTACATTTGTACTGAAAATCTCGGAGAACATCGTACCCAATACAGCTGTGACCGGAGCCCAGAGAATCCCGAGTCCGATGACTGTAGCGACGGTAAGCCAGAGAGCTGATTTCAATGACAGCATATAAAAGTAAGGGAATGCAAACAGCATCATCGCTATCGTTCCCACGACATACAAAGGCTTTCTTCCTACTTTATCTGACAGCATGCCCATGTACGGAATCGCGATGGTTGTCACTAATGTGGCGATCGTCACGGCATTGAGTACCGTTATTCGGTCGTAGCCCAAGTAGTTCGTCGCGTAGGCAATAATAAACGTCGAGAAAATATAGAACGGTGCCGTTTCTACCACTTTGGCTCCGACGGCAATCAGAACAGCTTTCCAGTGATAGCGAAATGTATCTACGATGGGAACTTTCGCAATGTTCCCCGTCTTTTTTGCTTCTTGAAAAGCTGGCGTTTCATCGATGCCATTGCGAATCCAGAGTCCTAAAAAGACGAGCGCTGCACTCAATAGAAACGGAATTCGCCAGCCCCAAGACATGAATTGATCATCGGGAAGCGCACTCATTAAAGAAATGGCCAACGTACCGAGAAGCATACCGATCGTTACACCCATTTGCGGGATACTCCCAAAAAAGCCGCGTCTGCCTTTGCCGGAGTACTCTACGGCGAGAAGCAATGCGCCTCCCCATTCGCCGCCGATCCCTAAGCCCTGAATCAAACGCATCAGGACGAGAAGAATCGGAGCCCAGATGCCAATAGCATTGTAATCAGGCAGCAAGCCGATTAAGACGGTAGCACCTCCCATCAGCGACAACGTCAAGACCAGCGTCTTTTTACGACCGATTTTGTCCCCGATATGACTGAAGATCACGCCACCCAAAGGCCGGATGAAAAAGGGAAGACCAAATGAGAGATAAGAGAGCAATAAGCCTACAGTTGGATCAGACGAAGGAAAAAATAGCTTGTTGAATACGAGCGATGCCATGGTTCCATACAGAAAAAAGTCAAACCATTCAATGGAGCTGCCAATCAGGCTCGCGACCAACGCTTTGTTTTGAACCTTTTTGGAAACGCCCGCTTGTGTTTGTAATGCCATCGGGTAATCCTCCTTTGTCGGTAGATATTGAAGTATCACTTCAATTTAAGAGTGAAGTAGCACTTCAATTTTTACAAATAAAACGATTACAAATCTGATAATAATAAAGATTATAAAATGCAACACAATTTGTAGCAATAGTAAAAATTGATACTTATGCTAACTTTACAACTTTTTTCGGGAAAGAGTATGATAGACCTATCCTTTTTACGGCGAGGTATGCAAATGGAACCTACCATTGGTGTATTAATCAAATCGCTTCGTGTCGGCAAAAAGAAGACACTCAAACAAATTGCGGAAAAAACACAGCTGTCGATCAGCTTTTTGTCCCAAGTAGAGCGTGGGAAGTCTTCCATTACGCTAGAGTCATTGAAAAAAATTTCGGAAGCCTTGGGAGTGAGCCCAGGCTATTTCTTTTCGGGTGAGTCGAGTGGAGGGAATGGGCAGGTACGCAGAGCGAGCAAAGAGCGGTCTGGGCTTTTGCATGCGCCTTTTGTGTATGAGGACCTGTCCGGTGATTTGGAGAATCCGTCGCTGGTACCGATTCTTGTCACGCTTTCACCGCATGGAGAAAAAGGCACGCCTTTTGTACATAAGGGGCAAGAGTTTATCTACGTCCTTGAAGGTGTGTTGACTCTTTTGCTGGGGGAAGAGGAGCATGATTTGTTCCCTGGCGACAGCATTCACATGGATTCATCCGTTCCGCACAACTGGGTGAACCGTACAGGAGAGGTCACCAGATTTCTTTGTGTCAATTCGCATGACAGCGACATGATTCCGACCGCTTCTTATTAATTGACCGAGAGCATTTAGCGAAGTCATGTTTTCTACTATAATAGAGGAACGCGTAGAAAAGAGCGGTAAAGAGGTGAAAGTGTGCCCGTAGAGCCTAACTATTTTCAACAGTATCAGCATGCTGATATCGAAGAATTAGCTGATGTCATTGGAGAACTTTTGCAAAATCCGATAACGGTTGAAGATGCCGATCATAAACTGATTGCTTACAGCTCACACGGAGAAAGCACAGATGAAGCGCGCTGGTCTACCATCATGGGGCGACGGGTACCGGAAAAAGTGCTGACGCGCCTTTGGAAGGACGGCGTATTTCAGGAGCTGTTAACGCAAGACGACCCCGTACACATCCCGGCCAAGGACGAAATCGGTTTGGGTAAGCGTGTGGCGATAGCCATTCGCAGAGGGAGCGACGTGCTCGGTTACATTTGGGCACAAGAGGTGAATCGACCAATTACCCGAGACGATGATGAAATTCTTCGTCAGGCAGCACGCGTAGCCGTCTCGCGTCTCATCCAACGGCAGGGAAAACGCAAGGCGGAGGAGCAGCGACGCAAGGAATTTCTATGGGAGCTGTTGCTGGGGAATCACAGTAGTGAGGCTGCCATTCGCCAAAAAGCGGACACCTTGCAGATGCAGCTTCCGACCTCTTATTTAATTTGTATTATTGAAGCGGCAGGAGCCCGTCTGGACCAGTACTTGTATCCGTTGCTAATGCGTGACAAGCTGCTCTGGGTTGTCGACGGCTCGCAAATTATCTTATTGATCGGTTTGTCCGATGCGAAAAAAGACAAGAGTGACGTGCTCATTCGCAAGGTGGAACAGTTCCTCGCCGACTCGCTCGGCAAGCTCGAAGCACATGTCACGGAAGGGCGCCAGGTAATTGCTGGGTACGGGAGAGATTACAAGTCTTATACGGATATTGTGAAAAGCTACAGGGAAGCGCTGCATGCGCTCAAGATCAAAAAGCTGTTTCCGCAGGAAAATGAGGGGATTCACGGGTATCACGAGCTAGGGATTTATCGATATCTACTACAACTGAAGCAGTGGGAAGAGGAGCAGGGCTACCAGAATGAACGGCTGGAAAAGCTCAGACAGTACGATCGCGACAACCAGACCACGCTCTTGACGACATTGGAGACTTTTTTGGATGCCGCTGGCAAGGTCAACAAGACAGCAGAGCGCCTGCATATCCACATTAATACGTTGAGCTACCGACTGAGAAGAATTGAGGAGATCATGCGTGTCGATCTCGACAATATGAACCAGCGGGCTGCCTTATATTTAGAGTTGAAAATAGCCAAATTAGATGGGGAACAGTAGTTTGTTTGTGAATTTTCACAAATGAAAAGACGCTAAAATTAAAGGAATCTCCAAGGAGTATGCCCGAAGATACGCTGTACAATAATAGTAACCGCAAAGAAATTGGCGTTTCCAAGGAGGACATACTTATCATGATCGTTGGAATTCCAAAAGAAATTAAAAATAATGAGAACCGCGTAGCCATTACCCCGGCAGGTGTAGCTGCTCTGGTACAAAACGGACATTCCGTTCGTGTAGAAACAAGTGCAGGGCAAGGCAGTGGTTTTACGAATGAAGATTACAAGGCAGTAGGCGCTGAGATCGTAGAAACAGCAGCAGAGGCATGGGCGTCTGACATGGTAATGAAAGTAAAAGAACCACTCCCTGCTGAATACGGATATTTCCGCGAGGGTCTGATTCTGTTTACGTATTTGCATCTCGCACCAGAGCCTGAATTGACTCGTGAATTGATCGACAAAAAAGTGATTGCAATCGCTTACGAAACCATTCAGCTCGACAATGGCGCTCTGCCTCTGTTGATGCCGATGTCTGAAGTAGCAGGCCGCATGTCC
Source organism: Brevibacillus sp. MS2.2 (assembly GCF_013284345.1). Taxonomy (NCBI): domain Bacteria; kingdom Bacillati; phylum Bacillota; class Bacilli; order Caryophanales; family Paenibacillaceae; genus Brevibacillus; species Brevibacillus sp. MS2.2. Next base: position 113,415 of record NZ_JABSUZ010000010.1, on the reverse strand, counting down.
GTTCAAATCGGCGCACAATTCTTGGAAAAGCAATACGGTGGAAAAGGTGTTCTGCTCGGTGGCGTACCAGGCGTACCAAAAGGCGAGGTAGTCGTAATCGGCGGCGGGATTGTAGGGACGAACGCAGCGAAAATGGCGCTTGGACTGGGTGCAAATGTGACGATCATCGATGTAAACGCAGACCGTCTGCGCCAACTGGATGACTTGTTCCAAGGTCGCGTTCAGACGCTGATGTCCAATTCCTTCAACATCGCAAACGCTGTGAAAAAAGCAGATTTGCTGGTAGGCGCTGTACTCATTCCAGGTGCTCGTGCTCCACGTCTGGTAACAGAAGACATGGTAAAAGAGATGTCACCTGGTTCTGTGATCGTAGACGTTGCGATTGACCAAGGCGGATCGATTGAAACCGTTGACCGCATCACTACTCATGACAAGCCAACCTATGAGAAGCACGGTGTGATTCACTACGCGGTAGCCAACATGCCTGGCGCAGTCGCTCGTACATCTACATTGGCCCTGACCAACGTAACCGTTCCTTACGCGGTACAATTGGCGAACAAAGGCTACGCACAAGCAATTCGCGACAACAAAGCATTGGCAAAAGGCGTAAACGTCATCGACGGCAAAGTCGCTTACAAAGCTGTCGCTGATGCGCATAACCTGCCGTATGCTTCTATTGAAGAAGTTTTGCTGGTGAAAAACTAGCTTCAACGGTAAATAGAAAGAAGAAACTGCTTGTCCGAGCTTCGGCAAGCAGTTTTTTTATTTATTCGGCCCAAGCGGGTCAGGGTATTTGACCGAGTCCATCTTCATTTTTCCAGAATCACTTAAGAACATGTGGACTTGAATTTGGGCCAGGGAATCAGGCGTGAGCTTATTGTGCTTGCGAATTTCGTATTTTCGCCATGCTTGGTAGTCTTTTTTAAACAAACTTTCCTCCAAGCTATACAGATCAACCCCTGCTTTGACTCCTTTTAGAAACGTCCCGCGAATTTGCTCGGCTATCTGTTCTTCGGAGTTTTTTCGTACGAAAGCAGGCGTAACAGGACTCATCATTTCGCGAACGAACCCATTAAGTCGGACATTGACCTGATAACGAGGATGCTCTCCGGTGGTAATCGGAGTGATGTCCAATTGGACGTGCTCAATGCGCATTGTTGCTTTGGGAGTGTTGTTTTGTCTCACAATGAGCCCAGCAAATTTCGTGTTACTATTCATCCACCGAATCCCCATTAAATCACGATTGGGGAAATACCCCTGCCAATTTCCACGATGAATGGCGTGGATGCCATCGATGGAGAGACGAGAAATGAAACGGTTATTTTCTTTCCAGGAACGCTCGTACAGCGTGATGTTTGGTAATAACACGGTGTTTGACGGCTCCCAAAAGTTCGAGATAAACCGATAAAATTGGATCGGCTCGATAAACGAACGCTGCTCGTAAACATCCTTTGGCTGATGCAAGAGAGAGTCCAATGGAGAAAATCCAACCAAAGAATGAGAGCTTAATACTCTGTCAATCGGCTCCCGCGTTCCGAATACCCATTTGGTGTAACGAATCAGACCGTATCGATTCATAATATCGTGGGTGGATATCACTCCCTTTTGCAAGATTCGCTCATGAAAGACGAGGGAGGATACAAAGCCTAGAAATACGGGTACCTGCGCATTTTTTTGCAGGTTATCAAAGGCAGACTGAAGTGTTTTCCCTTTTCCGATCGAAATGGTCGCAGGTGGTGCTTGAAGGGTGGTCGATGACTCCTGCTTGGCGACGGTAGACAGATCGGTGGATTGGGCGTATAAAACATATTCATTGTTGACGTAATCAATGCCAATAGCAGATAAGTAGCGAAGGTCCTGAATCGATTTCTGGTCCCAGCAGCCGCTAAGAAGAGTCGTTGCTAACAGCAGCATAGCAGAAGCAATCCGCATGCCCTTCATTTATGATCGCCACCCTTAGCCGATCTCGTTCGAAAAAAACTGGTCATGGATTTGAACAAGACTATGAGCAGTGTGGACAAGGAGTTGGATGAACCCATCAAAATATACGATCTGCCAAAGGACGTCAAGGTAGACAAATAGTATACGATGGCAATATTTCCGAGGATAAAGCCGTACATGCCGATGGTTGCGGAAAGGAAGAAAACAGCAAAACGAGCCACGGTAACGGCTCCGCTTAATGCCTGGTTGACCAGTGTGAAGGAGGCAACGACTGTAAGGGAGCCGATAAACAGCATGGAGGGCGATGTCAGTCCTGCACGAATGGAAGCATCCCCGATAATCAGTGCGCCGACTAATGCTAGTGTCTGCCCGACGTTTTTGGGCAAACGGGCACCTGCCTCGCGCAGAAATTCAAAGATAAACAAGATAATAAATAGCTCCATCGGCGCGGAAAACGGCAGTCCTTTTCGGCCTTGTGTAACGGTAGCGAGCAATTGAAAAGGATATTGCTCTACATTATAGGCCGACAGGGCAATCCAAAAGCCAGGCAGAAAGATCGCGATCCAAAATCCACCCAGGCGCAGCATGCGTTCCAGCCATACATAAGTAACAGGATACTGATCATCTTCGGGAGATTTGATTAGTTCGAGCAAGGTAACAGGTGCCACGATTGCCAAGGGTGAGCCGTCTATCAACACGATCACTTTACCTTGCAAGAGCATGTAAATCGCAAAGTCAGGACGTCCCGTATAATCAACTAACGGAAACAGCGAACGAGTATTGTCACTGAGTAATTTTTCCAGGATAGCGCTATTCAAGATTTTTTTTGACCTACAATTGAGGAGCCTCTCGCGCATCATCTCCACGAGATCCGAAGATACCCCATCTGTGATATACATCATCGCAACTCTTGTACGCGAGCGCGTTCCGAGAATAAAAGGCTCGTAGGCCAGGGTAATTGTTCGCAGACGCTTGCGGATGAGAGCCACGTTTGTGGAGAGATCCTCGACGAAGCCGTCGCGGGGACCTTTGATCGATATCTCTGTATTGGCTTCCTCAGGGCCACGCTCCGGCCGATTGGAGATGTCCCAAGCGAATGGAGGGGAGTCTCCAATGAAAATCAGCAAATCTCCTGCAAACAGTCGCTCCACCCACAACTCTGGGTTCGTGAAGAGTGGGAAAAGAGGCAGGGAGCGCAAATCACCAATAGCCAGGAATCGCTCCAATTGCGGCAGCGCCGTATCTTGTAATTGACGAATGTCTGCAAGTCCTTCGCAATAAAGCATCAATACAGGCTGGTCCTCAGATGTGACCGTGCGCAAAAAAACGACGTCCGCACAATGCGCGAGTTTTTCCCGCAGTTCCTCTTCAAGGGTCATAAGGGGCCTCCTCCTGTCTGGATGGTTTGCGCAGGGATAGCAGGATGAGCGCGAGTGAGACAACAATCATGGTGACGAAGTAAAGTGGGTAGTATACACGCGATAAGAAGGCTACGAATTGCATGTCGCTGTAAGGGAGGCCGGTGAAGGCGATCATGCTTCCGCCGAAAAACAGCATCATGAATTTGCGTTGCTTTCGAGTTCGTATCGTGATCAAATCTCCTAAAAGAATCAGGCAAAGCGTTATTCGAATAAAAGCACCAGAAAGCCACTGAAAAATCGAGAAAAACTCCATGTTCTCGATGTCTTTTCCGATTGTGAGTAGCCGCCATTGTTCAAATGCAGGAAAACGTTGACGAGCGGACTCCACAGGTCCAAATTCTGCAATTGCTCCTGTCAGTGGGCTGAGTGTCAACAGCAGTGTGATACCGAGCATGACAAAAAAGTGTACGAGTCGAAACGGCTTTCGTACGTGATGCTGGAGCAAAAGGAGCAGAAACAGCTCGGTGAAACCGCCGCCAACGTAAAGCATCCCATGTAGCAGCGGACGAAAACCGTTTTGGAAAAGCGGGAGCAAAAAACTATAATCCTTTTTGGGAATATTGCCAAAAGCGACGAAAAATCCGAGCAACACGACTACGGGGAGCAAGACGCCTGCTGTGATTCCAACGGAGGTCATACCTCCAATAGAAGCGAGTACACATAGCCCGACCAAGGCTAAAGCGGTCACCCACTCGGGTGTACGAGGCAAGTAGTTTACGGTTGTCCAAGTTTGCGTATCGATCAGATTCGTCAGCGCCATGAGGTACAGGCAGATCATGATTGGAACGAGCAAGAGATTGCTGACGATTTTTCCTGACCGTTGTGAAATCCATTCATACAAAGATTGTTGATCCAAACTTCGATTAACCACAAACAGCAAATACGCCCAGAAGGAAAAAGGGATACCAGCAAGTAACACGCTCAACCAAGCATCTCTTCCGGCTTTACTCAATAAGAGGGGGATGACGGTTACGTGGTTCGTAATGCCGATCGTCAGCATCATCACCATAATGGCTTGACCAATCCCGATTTTTCCGTCCACTTTCATGAAAGACTTATCCCCCTGTGCGTGGTGGTGCTGTTAGGATTTGCCTGCTTGCTTGGAAATATGTATCACGTATAAAGGTTACATCCGTCCGAAAAAGTATGGTATTCTACTATGAGGTAAAAAGGTAGAAACGGAGTAAGGAGTGCAGCCGATGTATCAGCTCATAAGAAAATATCTGTTCCAGCAAGATGCGGAAGAGATTCATGAAAAGACAATTGGTGCCTTAAGGCTGGTGGAGGATTCTGCTCCAGGCAAAAGCATCCTGAAGATGATCTATCAGGTAAAAGACCAGCGATTGGAGAATAAGCTGTGGGGAATGACGTTTCCGAATCCAGTCGGACTTGCAGCCGGTTTTGATAAAAATGCAGAAGTCTATCATGCGTTAGGTGCTCTTGGTTTTGGGTTTGTGGAAATCGGGACGTTGACGCCGCAGGGGCAGCCAGGCAATCCGAAGCCGCGTTTGTTCCGCTTGCCGGAACATCAAGCTGTCATTAACCGGATGGGCTTCAACAATCACGGTGCGTATTTGGCTTCCCAGCATTTGGTCGATTACGCATACTCAGATGTTCCGATTGGGATTAACATCGGAAAAAACAAAGTAACGCCGAATGAAGAGGCGGCCATCGACTATAGCAAATGTATGGACATGCTCTATGCATACGGTCACTACTTCGTCATTAACATCAGCTCTCCGAATACCCCGAATCTGCGTGACTTGCAGGAAACAGAGAGCTTGCGTCATTTGGTGCGTGCAGTAAGGGAAAAGGCATCTGAAATGGAAGCACGTTCCATCAAGAAAAAACCGATATTGCTGAAAGTAGCACCAGACATGTCGGATGAGCACATGCGCGATGTTGTTCACGCTGCTGTGGAAGAAGGCATTTCCGGAATTATCGCAACCAATACGACCTTGTCACGTGAGGCAGTTTCCGGACATCGATTTGCCGAGGAAGCGGGCGGCTTGAGCGGAAGACCTCTTACGGAGCGTTCCACTGCTTGGGTGAAGGAGATTTATCAAGAAGTAGGAGACAAGGTACCAATCATCGGTGTCGGGGGCATTTATAACGGCGAAGATGCCTACGCGAAAATCCGAGCAGGAGCCAGTCTCATTCAGGTGTATACAGGGATGATTTATCAGGGCCCAGGTATTGCTAAGCAAATCAACAAAAAGCTGCTCAAGCTCATGCAGCGGGATGGTTTTAAACATATTAGTGAAGTAATTGGTGTAGACGCAAAAGAATAGAGAGAACAAGTACGCATAGGTCGATGGCTCCGTTTGTAGTGGGTCATCGACTTATGCGTTTTCACTTATATTCTTCCGATTTATGTAGTGATCCGGTATAATGATGTGGGACAAACATGAATTATCTGTCAATTGTATATTGTCGGCGTTAGGTGCCTTTATGTGAAGCATAAAGGGTAACAGGGAATCGGGTGAAAGTCCCGAGCGGTCCCGCCACTGTAACCAGGGAGCTCTCTTTGAGAAGGAAACCACTCATTTTCGTATGGGGAAGGACAAAGAGCGCATGGATCTGGAAGCCAGGAGACCTACCTATAAGCCACACCCACAGAACCTTCGCGGAAAGGAGCGGTGAATACGGGCAATGAGGCTGTATAGTCAGTCTGTTGTTTTGTGTGCACAATCTCGTCCAGTGATGGATGGGATTTTTTTGTTTGTAGGAATAGAACGAAAGTCAGTGAAGGGGGAAGGAACATGAATCGATCTCGTCTGGTATCTACTGGTCTGATGATCGCGGGGTTTGTCCTGTATTTTTTGCTCAATGAACCAGAGACAGGACATGCGATGCACATCATGGAAGGGTATTTGCCATTATCCTGGGCCTTATTTTGGTGGGCTGTCTTCTTGCCGTTTTTTATACTTGGGATTCGCTCGATTAACAAGATTGTAAAAGAACATCCTGAAATGAAGCTCCTTATTGGCGTTGCTGGAGCGTTTGCGTTTGTTTTATCTGCACTGAAAATCCCTTCGGTTACAGGCAGCAGCTCTCACCCGACTGGAACAGGCCTTGGCGCCATTATGTTTGGACCTTTTGCGATGTCTGTGTTAGGGAGTATGGTGCTCTTGTTTCAAGCCTTGCTTTTGGCACATGGAGGCTTGACTACGCTAGGAGCAAATGCTGTATCCATGGCGGTAGTAGGACCACTGGTGGCATACGGAATCTATCGAATGATCATGAAAGTGGGCGGAAGCCAGCGTCTGGCTGTTTTTGCGGCGGCTGCTTTGGCTGACCTCGCTACGTATGTGGTGACTTCCATTCAACTGGCGCTCGCATTCCCGGCTGAATCTGGTGGAGTGTTGGCCTCGTTTGCCAAATTTGCAGGAATTTTTGCATTCACGCAAGTGCCGCTCGCAATCAGTGAAGGGCTGTTGACCGTTCTTGTTTGGAACTGGTTGTTATCTTACAACGCAAAAGAGCTTACACAGCTTCGTTTGCTCAAACGGGAGGAATCGCTGTGAAAAAAGGATGGAACTGGCTATTGCTCTTGGGGGTAATCGTACTGGCGATTGTCCCGTTGTTGCTGGTGCAGGATTCGGAATTTGGCGGCGCAGACGGCGTGGCGGAGGAAGCGATCAAGGAAATTGCCCCGAACTACGAACCGTGGTTCCAGCCGCTGATAGAACCGCCAGGAGGAGAGACGGAGAGTCTATTGTTTGCGGTGCAGGCGGCGTTGGGAGCGGGAGTGGTTGGCTACGCAGTGGGTTTGTACAAAGGTCGGTTGGATAAGCGGAAAAAATGAACGGGCTCCAACTTGATTCTCTTTCTTATCAAAACAGGCTGAAACGTCTGCCTCCAGCACATAAGCTATTGCTGGCGAGTGCATTGTTACTGCTCGTCCTGGTGGGACATGTATGGATGCAGATGGCGGTCGTTGTCTGGATGACGGTATGGGTAGTAGTGTATGCCCGTATTCCTGTCCGTATCTACTGTGCCTTTATGATCGTGTCGCTCTCGTTTTTCATGGCGGGGCTCCCTGCCCTATTGGTAGAAGGAGCGAGGGCAGGAGAAGTACAGGTCCAGGTCGCGGCAGTATGGGAACTGGGTTCGTATGTTCTCTATGTGCCGATGTCTTCCTTCAGTAAAGTTTGGATCTTATTTTGGCGTACCATGGCGAGCTTATCTTGCTTTGCCTTCATTTTGTTTACCGTGCCGTTTGCCGAAATCTTGCAGGTGCTTCGCTGGCTCCGTATGCCTGTCATTGTGACTGACTTATTAATGATCATGTATCGGTTTATTTTTGTGTTGGTAACGATTTCTCACCAGCTCTGGATTGCCCAACGTTCTCGTGGAGGTCATCGCGGCTTCCGCGCGACGCTTCGAGATGCAGGAGTTCTCGTTGCGCAATTGTTTGTCAGAGCGATGCGCAAATATGAAGCCTTGCACAAAGGGATGGCGGCTAGAGGCTTCGGGGAGAGCATGCAGGTGCTCGCGTTTCATACTCACGCTCGCTCGCGACGCTATGAATGGGAGTCAATCGCAGGTTGTATGCTGCTGGTACTGCTTGAGTGGTGGACAGGAGGTTGGCGGTTATGACATCACGGTTGTTAGAGTTCATCGATTTGCAGTACACGTATCCGGGAGGGCGGGGACCCGTCCTGTCTGGGTTGTCCTTATGGATTCCAGAGGGGAAAAAATGTGTCCTTTTGGGACGAAATGGCTGTGGGAAGTCGACCTTGTTCTTGCATGGAAACGGGATCATCGAGCCACAGCAGGGACAGGTGCTGTGGAAGGGGAAACCGCTGGTCTACAAGCGAGCCGCCCTGCAAGAAATGACGCAAAAGGTAGGTTTGGTCTTTCAAGATCCCGAGCATCAGCTGATCGCAAGCACGGTCGCGGAAGATATATCCTACGGTTTATGTAATCAAAAGCTGCCTGTGGACGTAATCCGGGCAAAGGTAGAAAAGGTGCTGGATGCATTCGGGTTGAGAGAGCTGGCAGAAGCTCCGATTCATCATTTGAGCCTGGGACAAAAACGGCGTCTCGCACTCGCAGGGGTCATGGTCATGGAGCCCGAGCTATTGCTGTTGGACGAGCCTACTGCGTATCTGGATCGCTATCAGACGAAAAATTTACTGCGGGAGCTCGATGCCATTCACCGGCAAGGAACGACTGTTTTGATGGCGACACATGATATGGATATTGCCTTTGAATGGGCAGAGTGGATTTGCATCATGGATGAAGGCAGGCTTGTGTTTGCGGGAGATCCGCAGGAGGCATTGGAAAATAGAACTATGCTGGAGAGTCTTCATCTGGGTATGCCGTTGCTCGTTGATGTGTGGGAGGCACTCCCTGAGCAGTGGAAGCGGGAACTTGGCGGAAATATTCCACGTTCGGTCGACGAGCTGCGAAAAATGCTCAGTGTTCAGCGAGTGTGGTGAATGGAGTGGCCGCTTTCGGGTAAGCTAACCAGAAAAAGCCATGGAGGTACGCAGTATGGAACAAGAAGATTCTGTCGGGAGTTCATCTGTCCCGAATCATCAGGAAAAAGGAATTTCCCGCCGCGTGAAGGATGAACTGTTGTATCAAGTTTTGGAGAAAGATATGACTACCGTCGAGCAGGAAAAAAAGCTAAAAGATGATTATTTAAAAGGAAAGGCGTAAAATTGCGCCAAAAAGCCCTTCTCGCCACATAAAGGCGTGAAGGGCTTTTTCATGGGATGATCCCCGTACCCACCCTCGTCTGTCAGACAAAATCAACACACGGTAGTTACAATACCTTGTACGCATTACTCATGTCACATTACTGGGCGTTTTATGTAAGAGAGGGATTTGAACCCTCAGGGTTGCCCCTCGACCCGACCAATGAGTTTTCAACATTAACCCTGTTGAATGGGGACGTGTTCGCCTTTTGCAGACAGACTACCGACTTCCATGTCTCTTACGTCAGGTTTCTTGCAGCTCCGTTAACCAGTTGAATTGTTGAATGCTTGCATCCAGTTCCCGGTACTGCTTGGACAGCTCGTCGACTTGCTTTTGCAACTGGGCAATATTAACAGTCGAGCAAATCTTGACCTCCGAACGGCTGTAGCGATCATGCTTGACTGTAGCTGCTTTGATCAGGTCGGCCAGCTCATTGCGTTTTGAACCGAGAACATCACGTTTGGTTAACGCATCGGAGAGCGTCATTGTCTCGTTAAAGCGGCAAGACGCATTGGTTCGATTGATTTGCTGAACAATACGTTCGAGCTGGTCAAACAACTGATACAGCTCAGATAAGAGATCGTTAGGATTTTCAGGAGGAAGCTCGCCTTCCTGAACCTTTGCGCTGTTATGCAAACGGTGCCCCAACTGTTCAATCCGTTTTTGATAATCGGCACGAATGATTAACGCTTCCGCGAGTTTCACAACCGTAACCCCCTATACCAATCTGATTGTTTATACGTTTGTTTGTTTGATTGGTTGTGGTGAAAAAAATAAAATATGGTAAAATTTGATTTTTGCTGAAAAGGTAAGAAGATTTGTGCGAATTTTGTAGGGATATGTCCATTCATCACGAATAACGTAAAGAAGGCACTTACTTACAATGGGAGAAGTGATGAGGTTGTGATTTCAACTTTGAATAAGACGCTATGCGTTCAGCAACTCGTAGAAAAATTAAGAGACAAGCAGCTTCTTCATGTACCAATCGCTGATCTTCGAGAATCCAATAAAGCGTTGTATGAATACGTCAATCAGCTCAATGACTCGATTGCGATCATTCCGACCACGATTAATTCTGTCATTACAGGGGTCATCCGCTTCCAGGAAGGGTACTTTATTACCTTGGGCATGCTCATTTGGAAAGATGCCAACAAAAAAGGGGCGTTCAAAGAAGGGACATTTCTTTTGTACAAGCATGACGCTCATGATTCGATTGAGGATTGCGTCCATATTACCAATTCCATCGAAAATCACAATTTGATGGAAAGTTTGTTCTTTGCGTGCTGCGAGAGCAAGGATGGCGATTCCGTGCTTTCCTATTCGCATATCGAGCATGCGATTACATACGGAGAGCTGTATCGTGACATGAAGTCCAAAATCAAAAAAGGGTTTGCGTAATTACTGCAAAACGAAGTGGAAAAGCTTTACATTCCGTATTTTGAGTGATATACTGCTTTAAATTTTAAAAATTTCCAATTGAAGAGGAGTTTACCTATTCATGATGACCAAGAAGTAACGTCTTGCCATTCACCAGTTGGCCCGACCCCCTCCATGTAAATGGTTTTGTTACCCACAAATAAAATCCACTTACAACAAAATGGAGGAATATCACGATGAGTAAACCAGAAATGAATGTTGCCCTAGTAGTTGGTCCGGATACGGACCTGGATAGCCAAGCAATCCGGAATACACTTGAGTATTTTGGAGCCCGAGTCTTTACGTACTGGATTGGTCGACCAAGCGATTTAATTGATGTCTTGAATGGCACCGACCTTTACCCAAATACCGACATGATTGTTCTGAATTTCCATGGCGATGAGGGAAGCCTCATCATGCCAGAGCTGGGCGAGGACGTTTACGAGGAAGGAGAACCAAAGGGTGATTTTGGTCCTGACGAGGTTAGACGTTTTGCCAAGCTGGATGGAAAAATCGTGTTAGGTAACGGTTGCTCGCTTGGTGATCCCGAATTAGCGAAGGCCTTTCTGGACAGTGGATGCCACACGTATATCGGGCCAGATGATTACCCGGATGGAAATTCTGCGCTGATGTTCGCACTGCGCTTTTTCTACGAGGTAATTCAAAACAAGAAAAGCGTGGAAGAAGCTTTTCGAATCGCAAAAGCAACGGATGAAGAAACCGAGATGTATCAGCTCTATGTAAAAGAGTAATTGCAACGAAAAGAGAGCCTTGTATGAGGCTCTTTTTGCATTCTTCTGCCCGAAAAGTCTTAGGTTATCATTCATCTTTGTCTACCCCAGCTACATCAGCACCTGAAGCGACTACTCCTGCGGCAACAGAGAAAGCGACGATCACGAAGAGTGAATTTGAACAGATTGAAAATGGGATGGCTTTGAGGAAGTAAAAAAAATAGTGGGCGGGGAAGGCGAACTGCTCGCTGAGGTTGATAAAGCTGGAGAGGAAGGACACACGATCGTCTACATGTATGAGGGAGAAGGGACGATTGGAGCAAATGCAAAACTTTCTTTCCGAGGCCGGAATTCTGCAAGTAAAATCGCAAATCGGACTGCAATAGGATGAAAAAGGGCGCAGGCAAATGCTTGCGTCCTTTTTGCTTAGTAGGTCATGGTACAGGCAAAACTTCCGCGAAACGCATACAGTACTGTGTCTAAGGAAAGGAGGAGGCAGAATGGGTTTCTTTAATGGCTTTGATGACTTTGCTCTGATCCTGGTTCTGTTTGTTTTGCTTGTCATTGTCGGATGTGATTGTGATTAGGAAACGGGTTTAGCAAAAGAGTAATGCAAAGGGACATACAATCCCTTTGCATTATTCATTTATGAATGGAGGGGAGGGTGAAAAGTGGCTAGAAAAATTCATGGTTTTACCCCTGAGTTTTCTGACTGGCTCAAGTCGAATAAGGTCTCGGTCAGAAAGCTGCAAAAAAATCCTGAATCCCTTGGTCAGTATTATCAAGAGTGGGCAAAAACAAGCCGTAGGACGAGAAAAGAGCCTCGAGCGCCAAGGGTTTCCAATTTAAACCTTGATATGGATACACTTTTAAATGGTGTTCGCATAGCAAACGAGGTGTTCAGAACGTTCCAAGGAACAAATGGGATAGGAAGCATGTTTAGAAGGTTCATGTAGTCGATCACGAATCTTGTCGGGAGCTATTCCAGCAATCCCAGCTCTTCGTATACCTTCTTGGACACGACACCGTTTGGTATTAATTTTCGATCATATTGAAATTTCTTTAGAGCTGCAGTAGTCGAGGATCGAAACTTGCCATCGCATACCCCATGATAATAACCAGCGCTCTTCAATCGAGATTGGATGAGCTGTACATCTCCACCAACATCGCCTTCGGCTAAATCTCTAGGATCGTGGCTCGGGTCCCCCAATACATGACCATAAATCGTTACTTTTGTTCCGAGTGGAATCATCTTGAACAGTTCGATGACATCGTTGTTTCGCATGCGGATACAACCATGGCTCAAATGCTGTCCGATGGAGTGTGGCTTGTTTGTGCCGTGGATGCCATAAATTCCCCAAGGGACGTTTAAACCTAACCATCGTGGACCGAATGAGGGTCCCCAATCTTTTCCTTTGGATATGATTTTGTATTCTCCAACTGGTGTAGGTGTAGAAGGATTACCAACTGCGACCGGATACGTTTTTATTGTTTTTCCATGCTTTTTGACGATTAACTTGTGTTTTCTGGGATAAACCTCAATCGTAATAATCCCTTGGTCGCTTATGATTGGTAACGAATGCTCAGCGTAAACGATTTTTTGACCGATTTTGATTTCTACTGGAAAGCTTACGGTTAGGAGAAGGATTGCCGCAAAACAAATGAGCAAGCGAGATATCGTTCGATTCACCATTGTAAATGTTCATCCGATCATCTGTTTTTTCGCAGTACAACTTTAATTTGTGAATGGAAACAGCATTTTATTCGGGAGCATGTGAAAGCCCTCCTCATCAGAGAAGGGCTGTTTCTTTGCTTATAGGTCGTAATACAACTCGTATTCTTTCGGATTCACAGTCCGCTCAACTTGCTCGATCTCACCGCGTTTTTGTGCAATCCAGCCTTCAATTACTTCTTTTGTGAAGACATCCCCTTCGAGCAAGAAGTCATGGTCTTGTTCAAGTGCGACAAGTGCTTCTGCGAGAGAGGCGGGAGCGCTCTTGATTTCATGTTTTTCAGCATCGGACAAGTCGTAGATGTTTTTATCCATTGGGCCGAAGCCAAGTTCACGCGGGTCGAGCTTGCGCTTGATGCCATCGAGGCCAGCCATCAGCATGGCAGCAAAAGCCAAGTACGGGTTAGCAGTAGAGTCCGGCGTGCGGAACTCAATGCGGGACGCTTTTGGGGTAACGGCAGCAATCGGAATCCGAACGGCAGCAGAGCGATTTCCTTTGGAGAAGACCAAATTCACGGGTGCTTCGTAGCCGGGAACCAGACGCTTGAACGAGTTGGTGCTTGGGTTCGTCAAGGCGATCAGTGCAGGGGCGTGTTGCAAAATACCGCCAATGTAGTGCAGGGCAGTCTGACTTAGATTTGCGTAACCACCTTGCTCATAGAACAACGGGGTATCGCCGTTAAACAAGCTTTGGTGAACGTGCATGCCAGATCCGTTGTCTCCAACGATTGGTTTTGGCATGAAGGTAGCAGTTTTGCCGTGTTTGGCAGCTACATTACGCACAATGTATTTGAACAGCAATAAATTGTCTGCTGTACGAGTCAGTGTATCGAAGCGGAAATTAATCTCACCTTGACCGGCTGTCGCCACCTCATGGTGATGACGCTCTACATGCATGCCGCACTTCGTCATCAACGTGCACATTTCATTGCGGATATCCATTTGGGAGTCGGTTGGTTGAACAGGGAAGTATCCGCCCTTGTTGCGTACTTTGTAGCCGAGGTTTTGTCCTTCTTTTCCTGTGTTCCAGAAAGCTTCTTCTGAATCGATGTGGAAGAAGGAGCCAGACGGACCGGAGGCATAGCGCACGCTGTCAAAGAGGAAGAACTCGGATTCTGGACCAAAGTAAGCAGCGGTAGCGAGGCCGGATTGTTGCAAATAGGCTTCGGCCTTGAGGGCAATGCCGCGAGGATCGCGTGTGTAGACGGTGTTGTCTGGATTGACGATGTTGCAGATGATATTCATGGTTTTGGCTTCTACGAATGGATCGATGAAGGCGGTTGCTGGATCGGGCATAGCTACCATGTCGCTTTCTTCAATGGACTTGTAGCCAGTTAGACTGGAGCCGTCAAATGCAACGCCATTCCGGAATGTTCCTTCATCTACCGCGTAGGCAGGAACTGTGACATGGTGTTGGCGCCCGAGCAGGTCAACGATGCGAAAATCGACATATTCCACTTTTTCTGCGTCAATTGTGGACAAGACTGTTTTCATATCCAACATGATTCACTCCATTCACGAATTAAAGTTATGAATTCATTATCAATGTTCGGTTTTTCCTTGATTTCTATATTCCGAATTATATCGACAATTCTCATTGTTCGTCAAGAGGTTTTCTTACGTTGAATGTGAGGATTTCTAACATTATATTGTGGGGTTTAGAAAATGGTTACTTTTTAATAAAATGAAGACAAACCATGACTTATAAACGCGGAGGCGGTATAGATGAAGGTTCTCGTACTGGGAGCGGGGGGCATTGGCGGTTATTTTGGTGGCAGGCTGGTTGAATCTGGGGTAGATGTAACGTTTCTTGTGCGCGCACGTAGATACAAACAGTTGCAGGAGCGAGGCTTGCGCATACAGAGCATTCATGGGGATTTGCTTTTGGAACAGCCACAACTGATTCAAGCAGGGGAGGAAGCAGGACCTTTTGATGTTGTGCTTTTGTCCAACAAAGCTTACACACTGGAAGATAGCGTCGATGCCATCGTTCCGTACGTAGGCGAGGACACGGTCGTCATTCCGCTGTTGAACGGAATTGCACATATGGAACTACTGTGGGATCGGTTTGGTCGGGAGCGCGTGCTCGGAGGTCTTTGTTTCATTGAGACGACGCTGAATGCTGACGGAGATGTCGTGCAGACAAGTCCGATCCATGATACGGTTTTCGGTGAGTGGGATGGCGGAAAAAGTGAGCGAGTAGAGCGAATCGAGCAAGCCTTTTCCAAGATAAAGGGAACAATGCGTGCAAGCGCAAATATTCAACGGGAAGCCTGGCACAAATACTTGTTTATTGCGACGTTTTCCGGTATTACCACACTGATGAATTCCGCGGTTGGACCTATTCGGGAATCGGCTTGGGGTGTAGAGCTGACACGTCAGCTCGCAGACGAAATCGCATCTGTCATGAACGCTTTGGAGGCACCGATCAAGCCAGATATCGTCGACAAGCAGATGGAGACTTTCCAGAATCAGCGTCCACAAACGAAATCTTCGATGCTGCGTGATATGGAAAAAGGCCTTCCAGTGGAAGCGGATCATCTTCAAGGCTATCTTTTGGAGAGAGCGGAACAAAAAGGCTTGTCTACTCCCCTTTTAAAAGTTGTCTACAATAATCTGAAGGTTTACGAACAGAAGCGTGCAGGAGACAAATAAGGTATAATACGGGGTGAAATGTCTTTCGCTCACGCATTATAAAAAGTAGGAGGGGTAAAGATGGAAGTCATCAAGATTTCCCCCCGTGGATATTGTTACGGTGTAGTGGATGCCATGGTGCTGGCACTGCGAACAGCGCAAAACTTTGACTTGCCCCGCCCAATTCATATCTTGGGCATGATCGTACACAATGCTCACGTCGTCGAGGCGTTTGAAAAACAAGGGATAAAAACATTGGATGGAGAGGATCGACTGGCTCTTTTGGATCAGGTCCACGAAGGAACGGTAATCTTCACTGCCCATGGGGTGTCTCCTGAGGTGCGCAAAAAAGCGCGCGATAAAGGCTTGACCGTCGTCGACGCGACTTGCCCGGATGTAACGAAGACACATGATTTGATCCGTGAAAAAGTCGCAGAAGGCTACCATGTGCTCTACATCGGCAAAAAAGGACATCCAGAGCCAGAGGGTGCGATGGGGATTGCGCCGGATCACGTGCATCTGGTTCAAAAGCTGGAGGAGCTGGAAGCGCTCGATCTGCCGACAGACAAGCTGATCGTAACGAACCAGACGACCATGAGCCAATGGGATGTCAAACATCTGATGGACGCCATTCTTCAGCGTTTTCCAGGCGTGGAAGTGCATAATGAAATTTGTCTCGCTACACAGGTTCGTCAGGAAGCTGTAGCGGAGCAAGTTGGAGAGGCAGATTTGTGCCTCGTCGTAGGCGATCCGCGTAGCAACAACTCCAATCGTTTGGCACAGGTCTCAGAAGAAATCGCGAATGTACCATCGTATCGAATCGCTGATTTGTCTGAGCTGGACATTGAATGGCTGCGAGGAAAGAAAAATGTGGCGGTTACTTCTGGTGCTTCGACGCCGACACCATTGACGAAGGAAGTCATCTCTTTCCTGGAGCAGTTCGATGAGTTCAACCCGGCTACATGGGAGAAAAAACGCACCGTCAACATGGCGAAAATATTGCCAACGGTAAAATAAATAAGGAAGGCATGCCCTGCGTTATGTTTTCTTACACGGTTAATGAACCTCAAAATAGGAGAGTAATATGCCAGAATCACTTTCCGGTTTAGGGCTGGGGGGCGCAAAAGGCAGATACGTAAGTCTTTGCGCCCTTTATCTTTTTATTTACTACGGGTTTGGTGCTTTTGCCCCGCTCATTACGCAATATTACGAATCCATTCATTTAACGGGGACTCAAATCGGTCTCATCAGTGCAGTCGCGCCGATTGTTTCCATTGTGGCGCAGCCGATGTGGGGTATGATTTGTGATCGTTATCAAATTCGCAAAACTGTGCTGATTCTGACATTGATCATCACCGGCTTAGTCGGACTTCTCTTTACGGGTGTCTCCACCTTTGTTTACGTATTTTTGCTCTACATACTGCTTTCATTTTTTCAAAGTGCCGTCGTTCCCATCTCCGATAGCTTGGCTCTTGGTTATGCCAAGGGGCATGGCATGCAGTTCGGCGATATTCGCTTGTGGGGAGCGATCGGCTTTGCACTAGCTGCATTCATCACAGGTCTTCTCGTTGAGCAGTGGGGGCCACATGTACTTTTTTACTCGTTTTGCTTGGCGTTTCTGATTGCCATTCTGTTTCTTCAGAAGGTTCCGGAAGAGGTGACAGAGGCTTCGCGGTTTCGTGTCAGTATGCTTGCAGGGATCAGGGATTTGGCGCGGATTCCGCGATTTGCGCTGTTTTTGATTTCATCGTTCTGCATGATGGGCTCTGTAAACGCCAATAATATTTGGTTTTCCCTGTTTTATCAGAATATCGGAGGGACCGTTGCCGGAATTGGCCTTGCCTTCTTGTTGTTTGCAGGCAGCGAGGCTCCTTTTATGAAGCTAGCGGGTTATATTGTCCGCAGGTGGGGACTGGAGCTGACGTTGTTGTTGTCGGCGATTTTTTGCGCGATGCGCTGGTTCTGGTATAGCTCTGCTCCGAGTACCACTGCGGTAATTGCAATGTTCTTTGTGCAGGGGGTCTCAGTAGGCTTTTATTTGGCAACAGCAGCTCAATTTGTGCGCGAAAATACGCCCGCATCCCTTCAGGTGACGGCGTTGGCCATCTTCTTTTCAGTGGGAGGCGGGCTTGGTGCAATGTTTTGCAATTTGGTAGCAGGGTGGATCAAAGATTCGTTTTCGGTGCTAGCCATTTATTTGTTTTTTGGAATCATCACCACAATCGGGATCATTCCTCTGCTCATGATAAAATTCGGACGGTGGAAGCAAATCTCACCAGACGAAGAAGTACAGACTAGTCAATGACGAGCATGCCTTGGAAGCCTGTTTCCGGATAGCCAGGTGCGTCTGATACGAAATGATACCGACCGCGTTTGGCTGCTGAAAACTGTAAAAATGTCGATTGGGTCGGCTTCAACTCTGTGGATGTAAGGTTTAGATCACGAATGGATAGATTGTGAGGGCGCGTATCGGTGTTGACGATCATCAACGAGACGCGCTCTCCTTCGTGTGCAGTCAATTGATTGGGCAAAAAGCCAGCGCTAGAAATCGTAACGGTATGTGTCCGCGTCGCAACAGCGTACGAAGCGGGCAGACGATGGTGATGATGTGTCCAAAGTAGCGTTAATGTCACAGCCAGAGCGATGATTGGATAACGAAGCTGCCGATACCAGTGACGAGACATTGTGCTTTCAACTCCTTTGAGGACCATAGCATGGGAAGTTACTATTATCCTGTCCCCGGAGTGAGGGGGATAAACACTTTTTCCCTATTCGATTGAAGAAGGGGTGGAAAAACGTATCTCCCCCTGTATTCAACAGCCTTTTGTATTTTGTATTTTTTGTAACCTTTTGCTATCTCTTACGATTAATTAACATGGAAAAAAATACGGGAGGATGTAAATGGTGAAAAAGCTGAATAAAGTGATTTTTTCGGTAACAACTGCAACTCTACTTGCTACTACGCCAATCCATCTGACGAATAATGGTCAAGTGCTGGCGGAGGAGAGCAAGGCAAAGGAGCTTGCACCTGAATGGAAAGTGAAGGTAGAGCTTGCAATCCAAAAGGTAAAGGAAAGGCTGCCATATTTAGCCGATTTCTCTTACAGTACGCTTAAGATTTTAGAAAAAGATGATGGAACGAATGATATAACCATCATCTTGCAAACGTCCAAGGAGAAGAAGAAGCCGTCTTTTGAATTCGGTTTGGATAAACAAGGGAATCCCGATTGGTTTAGCTACGACGAGGAATTTCCCGAAGAAGGAAGGCCGAAGATTGAGCATGACAAGGTAGTCAGCAAAGCAACAGATTTTATGAAACAATGGTATGGTCCAGATATGGGCGGCTTTGCCTATAACCCTAACTATTCAAGGGACAACGAGGCCCATTTTACAAAATTGGTAAACGGACTTCCGTATCTGAATATCAATGTTCGTCTAACCGTAAACAGCAAAGGAGAAATTATTTCGAAAGGATCAGGTTTACATAAATATAATCTTGGAGACGATGCACCCGCCTTGGAAAATATGAAGTTTGCTGATCCAAAGGAAGCCATATCCAAGGATCAGGCTGAAAAAGCCTTCGCCAAACACCTGAAGCTCTTTTATTTGAAACAGCCAGTAGAGAGAAGGGACGAGAAAACGAAGAAATACTTGTATGGCTCTCCTACCTTACGATACAAATCGGAATTCTCGGAATTTATCGATGCCAAAACAGGCGAGGAAGTTCCTCCTTATGTCGGTTCGGCGAACGGTTCGGGGAGTGCATATAATCCCATTGTCAGAGTGAATCCTGTCGGTAAGGAAGTAACCGTAAAGACGACAGAGGAAGCAGCAGTTATGTTCGCTGCTTTTGGGATCGAGAGCAAAGCTGAAAAAATAAAAGAAGGCATTTCTGAAGATACAAAAGGTAAGAAATATACACATGAAATCAATAAAGACTTTGATGCTGAAATTGAAACGGAGGAAGAAACAGGACGATTCATGAGCTACCGTGTGGTTGACAAGAGAAAGAAAGAAATAAAATTCCCTAAAGAAGATCCAAACGGAAAGAAATGGCTAACGCCAGAAGAATCGATGAAACTAGCTATTGCTGCGCTGGAAAAGTACGGACCAAAGCATTTAAAAGAAGTGATGCCGATTGGGAAAGCAGAGTTTCAACAGAGAGGCGCTGTGCAGGGCTTCAGGTTTGTAAATGTGCACGAAGGGATTCCCGTTCTGGATGATGAGATTTTTATCAGAATAGACCGTATCACGGGAGAGGTGATAGGTCTGCATATGGAGGATGTATCTTGGGAACCACTCATTCTGCCTGACCCCAAAAAGGCTGTATCACATGAGCAGGCGCTAAAGGAATACTTGAAAGTGCGTCCACTGGAGCTGCAATATTTCACATCAGATGTCGATATTGAGTCGGATAACCGAAACTATCAACCCATTCTGGTGTACAGAACAGCTATATCTCTAGACCACCGAGAAATTGATGCCCTAACCGGTAAATTTACTACTACAGCTGAATTTCATTACAGTCCGTACTAAGATCGCAAGCAGAAGGTCAAGTCCTTTTTCTCAGAAAACTGGCTGATGAAGCTGGCGACCAAGGAAGGGAGTCCGGAAAACGTCCTGACCAAGAGGGAAAACGTTCGTGAGCTGAAGCCCTGTCATGCAAAATAAAAAAGACTGTTGATGATTGATTCAACAGCCTTTTTTATTTTGTATTTTTTGTAACCTTTTGCTATTTCTTACGATTAATTAATGTTGAAAAAATACGGGAGGATGTAAATGATGAAAAAGCTGAATAAAGTGATTTTTTTGGTAACAACTGCAACTCTACTTTCTACTACGCCAATCCATCTGACGAATAATGGTCAAGTGCTGGCCGAGGCGAGCAAGGCAAAGGAGCTTACACCTGAATGGAAAGGGAAGGTAGAGCTTGCAATCCAAAAGGTAAAGGAAAGGCTTCCATATTTAGCCGATTTTTCTTACAGTACGCTTGAGATTAAAGAAAAAAATGATGGAACGAATCGTATAACCATCATCTTGCAAACGTCCAAGGAGAAGAAGACGCCGTCTTTTGAATTCGGTTTGGATAAACAAGGGAATCCCGATTGGTTTAGCTACGACGAGGAATTTCCCGAAGAAGGAAGGCCGAAGATTGAGCATGACAAGGTAGTCAGCAAAACAACAGATTTTATGAAGCAATGGTACGGAGCAGATATGGGTGGCTTCAAATATAACCCTAATTATTCGGATCAAAATGAAGCTTTGTTTACGAAACAGGTAAACGGTCTTCCATATTTGAATGTGAATGTTAATCTAACCGTAAACAGCAAGGGGGAAGTCATATCAAAAGGGTCAGGCTTATATGATCTCGGGGGCGATGATGCACCAGCCCTCGAAGATTTGAAGTTTGCTGATCCTAAGGAAGCCATATCCAAGGATCAGGCTGAAAAAGCCTTCGCCAAACACCTGAAGCTCTTTTATTTGAAACAGCCAGTAGAGGGATGGAACGAGAAAACGAAGGAATACTTGTATGGCTCTCCTACCTTACGCTACAAATCGGAATTCTCGGAATTTATCGATGCCAGAACAGGCATGGAAGTTCCTGATGATGAAGGTTCGGGGAGTGCTTATGAAGGTTCGGGGAGTGTATATAACCCCATTGTCAGAGTGAATCCTATCGGTAAGGAAGTAACCGTAAAGACGACAGAGGAAGCAGCAGCTTTGTTCGCTGCTTTTGGGATCGAGAGCAAAGCTGAAAAAATAAAAGAAGGCCTTTCTGAAGATACGAAAGGTAAGGAATATACACATGAAATCAATAAAGACTTTGAGGCTATCATTATAACGGAGAAAGAAACAGGACGATTTATGAGCTACGGTAAGGTTGACAAGAAAAAGAAAGAAAGAGAATACCCTGAAGAAGATCCAAATGGAAAGAAATGGATAACGCCAGAAGAATCGATGAAACTAGCTATTGCTGCGCTGGAAAAGTACGGACCAAAGCATTTAAAAGAAGTGATGCCGATTGGGACAGCAGAGTTTCGACAGAGAGGCGCTGAGCAGGGCTTTAGGTTTGTAAATGTGCACGAAGGGATTCCCGTTCTGGATGATGAGATTTATATCAGAATAGACCGTATCACGGGAGAGGTGATAAGTCTGCGTATGGAGGATGTATCTTGGGAACCACTCATTCTGCCTGACCCCAAAAAGGCTGTATCACATGAGCAGGCGCTAAAGGAATACTTGAAAGTGCGTCCACTGGAGCTGCAATATCTCACACCGGATACCGATATTTTGTCGGATAACCCAAGTTATCAACCCATTTTGGTGTACAGAACAGCCATATCTCAAGACCATCGAGAAATTGATGCCCTAACCGGCAAATTTACTACTACAGGTGAATTTCATTAAGTCCGAACTAAGACAGGAGGCTAACCCGTGCAGGAGGATATCGAGCAGCGGATCAGCGCGATCTATCATGCTCACTATCAGGACGTTTACTACTTTCTGCTCCATTTTACGGGCAACCAGAATGATGCCGAGGATTTGACGCAGGAGGTTTTTACGAGAGTGTTAAAAGGGCTCGCCGGATTTGATGGCAGAGTCACTCTGAAAACATGGCTCTTCTCCATTGCCAAGCATGCGGCGATCGACCAGCATCGCAAGCAGAAGGTCAAGTCCTTTTTCTCAGAAAACTGGCTGATGAAGCTGGCGACCAAGGAAGGGAGTCCGGAAAACGTCCTGACCAAGAGGGAAAACGTTCGTGAGCTGAAGCAAGCGATCCAAAAGCTAGCGCCCCATTATCGTCTGGTTCTAATTTTGCGCTGCATCGAGGAGTACAGCGTCAAGGAGACGGCAGAAATCCTGGGTGTATCGGAATCCAAGGTGAAAGTAAACACCCATCGGGCATTAAAGCTGGTCAAAGAAATGATGGATGATACGGAGGAAGGGGGCTTCCTAAATGAGTGGGCTAGAGGATGAGAAGCTGACGGTCCAACTGCGAGGGTTAAGAAGGCAAGAACCACCCCCTCGTCAGGAATTTGTCACCTATTTGGATCAGACGCTGCTTAAACAGGCAAGGCAGATGAAGCAAAGGAAAAAAGTGGGACGTATCTTGTCGATGACAGGAGGTTTAGCAGCAACTATCGTACTGGCTCTCTTGGTAGCTGTGCCTGACGGAAAAGAAGCACCAGATGGGATCAGCAGTGTACGTACGGAGCAGCGTGCAGAGAATGCGCCTTCACTGGCAAAAGAGAAGGACATACCGGAGCAAAGGAATATTCCTCCTGTTGCCGAGCAGCGGAAAATAAGCCAGGTGAAAGAACAGCCCAAACAGAAAGAACAGAGTGTCATTACGCAATCACAATCGCTCCCAAAAAGCCAAGCACTTCCAAAAACGGCAACGACGGCAAGCAATACGCCAACGCTGTCTGTCGAGCAATATATGAAGCAGAAATTAGGCGATAAGAGTAAGCAATATCAACTCGCTTCTAACCATCTGGAAAAAGATACGGCTGTTTTTCAACGCGTCATTAACGGTATACCGTTCGCCGACAGTGTCGTGAAGGTTCCCTTGGAGTCAGATGGATCACCAGCGGGTATGGTCATTGAGGAGAATCTCGATGCAGAAGTGGATCTCTCGCTATTTCCCAATCCGGAAAAAGCAATTTCCAAAGAGGACGCAGTGCAAAGGCTGACAGCCAGTTTGAAGCAAGAAGAAGTAGCGACTTTTGCAGGCTATATCAACGCATTGAACGGGGAAGTCCTCGATCGTCGCTTTCAGAGCGTGGGAGCAACTGGTAGCTATAGCCTCATCCCGATTCAGGCACAAGGTAAGCTGCTCATGGCCAACTCAGATGAGGAGATAGCCTCTCTGATCCAAAAAGAGTTCGGTGTACGTATCGAAGAGGTTAACCGTCCATTATCAACAGAAGAACACGAATCGTACATGGAATATACGTGGAAAATGACAGATGCTACTTATCTCACTGTGAGGTTTGCCAAGAAATCTGGTCAATTGCTGGCGTATCGGATGAAAACAAATACGGAGTCACATACTTCCCCTGAGCTGTCCCAAGCAGAAGCAGCCCAAATCGGTGCCAAAAAACTGGCGTACTATTTGCCAAGACAAATCACACAGCTTGCAATGGAGGGCGCGGCGGTGGAAGACTCAGCAATCAGGCTAGACTTCATTGCCATTACACAAGGAGCAAGAGCGGAGAGTCACAAGTATAAGGTTTGGGTGGATAGCACCAGCAGACAGGTAGTAGGCATGGAAGGGAATTTTTCAGAGATAGGCGAGTCATCTACAGAACCTAACAAGGAGAATAGTCCCTCACTGGAACTGCTTTATGTTTGGCCGGAATTAAACGGAAAACGGACGCCAGCACCCTATCTGGTGTACCAGGTGAAACAATAAAACGACCGGGCTGCCTATTTGTTCAAGACCATCTCAACTTTTTGAGTGGTCTTGTTTTTTTGTGTGTAGAAGCAATTTGATACATATTACTTTGTTATACATAGTAATGTGTGTTATGTTATAGCTGCGAGGTGAACGAGATGAGTGACAGCAGTATTAGCAGTGACATCATTCGCGGTCATATCGATACGATTATTCTCCGTGTCCTGTGTGACAGCGATAACTATGGATATGAAATCATTAAAGCCATTTTCAAAAATAGCGGCGGACGTTACGAACTGAAAGAGCCTTCCTTGTATACCAGTCTGAAAAGATTAGAGTCACAAAAGCTGATCGCTTCGTACTGGGGAGATGAGAGCAAGGGGGGCAGACGCAAATATTATCAGGTGACAGAAGCAGGGAGAGAGGCGTACGAAAAAGCGCTAGCATCCTGGAGAGTCGCCAAAGAATTGATTGACCAGCTCATCGAAAGGCGGGAGGAAGTGTGATGGAGAGTTTGAAGCACTATGTCGATCAATTGTTTCAAAAATATAGAGGAAGTAAACAAATCGAGGAGCTCAAATGGGAAGTTTTGAGCAATTTGGAGGCAAAGGTGGCCGACCTGGTTGGAGATGGGCTATCACTGGATGAAGCCGTGAAAAAAGCAAAGGCCAATCTCCCTTCGATTGACTCGATTGTCGGAGAACACCGAAAAGTCTACATACGTCCACTCCTCCAAGAATTGTTGCAGCTCGGATTGCTGTACGGACTTATGGCCTGGATTGTGACAATGCCTTTGCGAATATGGGGTATGGGTATCTTTTTGAATTATAGTCTGTTTGCTATTAGCATCCTTATCGGAATCGTCTATTTGATCTTGTTAGGGATCAACCGACCGGGTTCCTCACATCATTTGACCAGCATGAATGTGCGGTCTGCTTTTATGCTGCGAAAAACAGGCTGGATGCTGTGGGCGCTTTATATTGTCGGGACACTCGTTTTTACGACTGCGCTTCACTTTGGCAGCAATCTATGGTTTTCAAGGCCAGTGAATCTTTCTGGACCGTATCAATTCGCAAACGTTGCGGTATCATATACGCTGCCTTTTCTCTCAATCCTCATACCATTATGGCTCCACGCCATTCCGCGGTTTATTTTGAAATACGATGCAGAGGAAGGTGACGTCATTGCGAAATAAAATCATACTTGCTTTGGTTCTCGTCGGGGTTGTCCTGTTCATGGTCATTCAGATCGTGATTCTTCCGGAGAACGAAGCGCAATCCGAGCAATATCAATTGGCTCAGCAAAGCCCGCTGACTCACGATTTGGAATCCATTTTGCCATACAAAAACAAGTATATGGGCGCTACTTCGAATCTGGTCATGTTCAATCATCTGCCGTTGGATCAGCTCAAGCGAACCTTTCAGCTACGTCCGGAGAAGTTTACGATTGAGATCCATTACGAGGATAAGACGACCGACGTCGAGGCGAAATTATTTAAACAAGCGATGCTATATAACTCCGTGGCAGCCTTTGCGCTGGTAGACAATTTGCAAACAATCGAATATCGTTTTTCGGATACTACGATTGTTGCCACACGTGTAGTTATTCAAGGTCTCTTCGGTGAGGATTTGGGAGCGCTGTTGACAAAAGAAAAGTGGCGGACAGGAGTGCAGGACAAGTTGCGGGATGACCAATTTGTTGAAGAGGGTATGAAAAAGCTAATTAAAAAGTAAGCGATGATAACAGAGAGTGTGAAAAGCCAGGTATTTACCCAACTCGGTTGTCAGTCATCGGAAGCCAAACTCACGCGTTCAAAAGCCTTCCCATCACCAAAAATCATTTTGGTTTGATCCATGGAGATCTGATCACCACAATTTTTTACGAAAAGAGGTCGAGTTGACCCTTCTCGATTTTGGAGACAGCGAATACCATTGGTAATCCCTCGCAAGTATTTGGACGATATGCGATTATCTTTACAGAATGGAGAGTCTTACTTAGGCTTTCAATTAAGATCATAGAAAAAAGGGGCGAGCCTGTTACTCGTCCCTTTTGCTTTTAGATAAATACATGTAGCAACAAATACGTAGCAGCAGCGAGCAAGGCAGAAATCGGCAGCGTAATAAACCAGGTGATCACGATTCGTTTGGCGACGCCCCAATTGACGCTCTTCAGCCGTTTGGCAGCACCTACCCCCATAATCCCGGAAGAGATGACATGGGTAGAGCTTACAGGCAATCCTAACTGCGTAAAGGTAAAAATGATCGAGGACGAGGTGAGGTCGGCCGTGGCTCCATTAATTGGTTCAATCTTGGTGATTTTGCCCCCGACCGTCTTGATGATTTTCCAGCCTCCGACAGAGGTTCCCAAGCCCATCGCGAGCGCACAAATAAACTGCACCCAGAAAGGAATCGTACTCGTATCTGCATGCAGGTCAGCGGCTACAAGAGCGAACACGATAATGCCCATCGCTTTTTGTGCGTCATTCGTTCCATGTGTAAAGGATTGCAGGGCCGCCGTGAAAATCTGAAAGAGGCGGAATCCCCGATTGACCTTGGTAGGGGGAATCATGATCCGACTGAAAATGAAATAAACCAGATTCATCATGAGGTAAGCGGCAACCAGGGCGATAACCGGTGACACAATAAGCGCCTGGAAGATTTTCAAAAAACCAGCCCAGTTGATTTGCGTGCTCCCGGCGGAAGCGAGGACTGCACCTACGAGTGAGCCGATGAGGGCGTGAGACGAACTGCTCGGGATACCGTACCACCACGTAATCAAATTCCAAAGGATCGCAGACAAGAGAGCAGCCATGACCACAAGCACTCCGAATTCCAGCTTGGCGGGATCGGCGATATCTCCACCAATTGTTTTGGCGACCCCGGTAAATGTTAGGGCACCGATAAAATTCATGATAGCCGCCAGGCCAATGGCAATCTTTGGCGGGAGAGCTTTGGTGGATACGGTGGTTGCGATAGCATTGGCTGTATCATGAAATCCGTTGATAAAGTCAAAGGAAACAGCCAGGATAATTACTGCAATAACAAGAGGAAGGCTCGTATACATGAAAGTAGGTCTCCTTGGTTTAAGAGTTGCCCATGATCACAGATTCCATCGCATCGGCGACATCCTCGCAATGATCCATGACATCTTCGAGCACTTCGTACACCTCTTTGAGCTGCATGATGTGAATCGGATCGCTCGAGGTTTTGAACAATTGCCGGATGCTCCCCCTGACTAATTCATCCCCTTCACTTTCCAAATCGTTAATACGGATGATGTACTCCTTCATATCGGATAGCTTTTGCTTTTGGAGCAGTTCGATGGCCAGAAGAATTTGTTTGGTAGCTTCTTCGATGAGTTGCCCGAATCTCACCATCGTTTCATCTGGTTCCATAATGTCGTACATATAGAGCCTCGAAGCGCAAAACTCCAATCCGTCCAGCACATCATCCAGCTTGACAGCAAGGTCCAGGACGTCCTCTCGCTCGATGGCGGTAATAAATGTCTTGTTGATTTGCACGATGATTTCATGGATGAGCTTGTCGCCTTTTGTTTCGTACTCTTTCATTTCTGTAGAAAAGGTTTTGACAGTCTCCAATGAAGTAATCTTGTATTCATTAAAATAGATCGCTGTTTGATGCACATTTTTCGCAATCTCATACAAGTCATCCAAGAGTGCGTCCGATTTGGTAAAAAGCATAAACAAACCTCCACTTCCAAAACCCGAATAGGAGTATTTTGAGTGGAGGAGGTAGGGATTATGCACTTTTTCACTAACTCTTTACGTCGTGAGTAATTGGGCTGCCATATAGACGGCCACTCCCCACATAATTACCGCTGAAACCATATTCAGGCCACGCTGCAATTTTCCAGACCGATCTAATCGTCCTGCCGTACGACCAGCTACGGAAAGGCCGAAAAACCAGAGGCAGGATACGAGGATGCTGGCTATCGTAAAACCCCATTTCTCTGTTCCGGTATAGCTGAGTGAGCTGGTGCCGATCACGCCGATCGTATCGAGAATCGCATGCGGGTTCAACAAAGAGACAGAGGCAGCAAACATGATTTGTTTTTTGGCCGAAAAGCGTTCTTTCTCTCCATCCTCCGTATTGGGACGGCTACGCCACGTTAAATATCCCATATACACTAAAAAGAAGAAGCCGACGACATACAGAACGGTTTTCAGCCATGTGACTGTCAATACGACCAAAGAGACTCCGAATACCGCCAATAAAATGAGCAGGGTATCGCAGAGTGCCGCAGTCAGTACGACGGGCATGGCGCGAAGTAATGTAGGTTGTAGAGCCCCTTGATTAAAAACGAAAACATTTTGTGCGCCGAGCGGTAAAATAAGTCCAAAAGCAAGCACAAAACCGTGCAAAATCGCTTCCAGCATGATCATTTCCTCCCCGTTTCTCTCTGGATGCAAAGGCTATTTGCATTACTGTCATTATTCACGGTTGAGTACCTGTTGTCTCCAGCCAATTGGTTTACATCCAAACCAACCAATTTGTACAATGATAAGACGAGGAGGAATGTGCCTGTGCTGACGATAGACTGGAAGCCTGACAAATCATCTGACATACCGATCTACGCGCAGATCGTGGCTTATATCAAGGGGAAAATCGCAGGCGGAGAGTGGCCGATCAATAGTAAATTGCCTACACAAAGAGCGTTAGCGCAAGCCTTTGATGTAAACCGCAGCACGGTAGTGACGGCGTTGGAAGAGCTAAAAGCGGATGGCTTCATTGAAGCAACGGTAGGCAGTGGCTCCGTCGTTAGCAACAACACGTGGTCCTTGCTGACGACCGCCCCTCCCCCGAATTGGCTGGGATACGTTCAGGCAGGGGCGCATCTACCCAACTCGCCGACGATTCAGGATATCAATCATTATGAGCCAGACCCGAGGTACATTCGTTTGGGGACAGGTGAGCTGTCACCCGGCTTGATTCCTGTTGCGGAGATGGAAGAGGTCATGGCTAGCTTGCAAGGCAAAATGACACATCTCGGATATTCGGAGCCAAAAGGGCTGTTGCCTTTGCGCCAGGCGATCAGCAACCATTTGCGGGGCAGGGGGATCGAAGCTTCTCCATCGTCTATTTTGGTCGTTTCGGGGGCCCTTCAAGCCTTGCAGTTGATATCGATTGGCATCCTTCACCGTGGATCTGCCATCTTGCTCGAACAACCTTCGTATTTATTCTCGCTGCCTTTGTTTCAATCATCGGGAATGCGTCTGGTTGGTGTACCGATGGATGAAGAAGGAATCTCTCCCCAAGTGCTAACGAGGCAAAAACAGGCGCATAACGCTGCCCTACTCTATACGATTTCGGCTTACCACAATCCGACGGGGATTAGCCTATCAGAGAATCGAAGGGAGCAAGTGCTGGCTGCATGCGAGCGGGAGAGACTGCCTGTGTTAGAAGACGATGTTTATGGAGAATTGTGGTTAGACGAACCGGGGCCATTACCGTTGAAGGCGAGGGATCAGAGCGGGCTGGTCTTGTATTTGGGCAGCTTGTCCAAAACACTTAGTCCGGGACTGCGGATTGGCTGGATTGTAGGGCCTGAGCCTGTCATTGAACGCCTCGCAGATGTGAAAATGCAGACGGACTACGGAGCGAGTGCCATTTCCCAATGGGTGGCGACAGAATGGCTCACAAGCGAGAGATATTCCCGGCATTTGGATCAGCTAAGAGCGGCACTGCGACAGCGAAGGGACAGGATGTGTGAATGGCTAAGTCGCTGGTTTGACGATCTGGCAGATTGGCGTACGCCACATGGCGGTTTTTATATTTGGCTGCGTCTGCATCAGGCTGTTTCCATGCGCAAGCTTTTTACGGAAGCATTGGCAAAAGGTGTACTGTTAAATCCCGGCTTTGTATATGATCAGACGGATAGTCATCATCTTCGCTTGTCCTACGTGTACGCAGAGGAAGTCGACATGGAAAAGGCGTTATTTGTCTTATCGCAGCTCCTGCGTGGCAGAGGGTAATGGAAAGAAGACACCTGCTTGGCTCAGGTGTCTTCTGCTATATCAATGATAAGGGAACTGCGTGGAGTACCCGCTAAACTGCTGATAAGCTTGCTGTAGTTGTTGCTGTTCGGCAGCTTCCAGCTTGTACCATCCCTTTTGGAACATGAGATTGAAAGCATCGCGTGCTGACTGATGGGTTTCATTCAAAATTTGTACCATATCATCATAAAGCTGCTGGTGGCTGGCTTCACGAACGGCAATGTTAAAGTTATCCGTTAAATACTTGCACGTAGCCAGACAGTCGTTGAGGTAGTCACGATCGTTCATTTGCGGACCTTTTACTTGTGGCAACTGACCGGATTGCGGATTGGCGATCTGGTTTTGGTTTGGCATCCCGATTCCTCCCTTATTGCATTTGATGTTGTGGTTGGGATTGCTGCTGTTGTTGCTGGGACTGTGTCTGCGGAATGGTCGCCATCACTGCGGTGTTGTTGTTTTGCAGGTGACTCAGCAGTTTTTGGTAGTGACGCTGGTGCATTTGTCCTTGCTGTTCCAGACATTGCTTGACCTGGGGATCAGTTGCTTGCTGTGCGAAAGCATGCAGCTTTTTGAAAGCGATCAGTTCCCATGACAAAGCATCCTTGAGATAGCTCAAATCCTTTGTCGTAATGACCTTGGGCGGTTCGGGAATCGGAGCTTGTGTAAAGGGCTTGGAAGACAGGATGGATGGCATCGGGTTGCTCCTTTCAGATGGAATCATGTATAGGATGAGCAACAAGCCAGGATGTAACCCCTGAGGATTACAACCAAAAAAAATCCGGTCGCAAAGGACCGGATCAGGTTAGCTCCAGCGAAGAAACGACGATGTCGATGCTGGCGGGAGCGATATTGAGACAATATTGAGCTTCTTTGTACAACGTAGTTTGAAGTGCATGGATAAGTGCTGGAATATTTGTCATGTAAGGCAGTTGAAGAGCAATTGAAATCTGGAAACGAGGCAAATCCTCAAAGCTGGAGACGATTTTGACCACATGATGGACCTCGTCAAACTGGTCGCAAGTCGCTTCCACGATTTTTCGCAACACCTGAGGATGAATCATGATGCGTCCACCGGAAAACGGAGGATGAACCACGGTTGTTTCCCCGATGACTTCTTTTTTTTAGCTGAAAATTTTTTGGGCAGAGGAGCTGAGGCGCTGGAGGAAATATTTTTATACCTACACACGCGGAATCGGTATCGTGTGCTTGCCCATTGTTTCCCGCACGTAGCGGGCAGCCTCGATTTCCTGCGGCGGCTTGATGGATTCAATCGGGATGAAGTCCACCTGAAAAGGCAAATGCAGCGCTTCGACGATACGACCAATCATCCGCTGCGAAGTTCCTAACACGAGTAGTCGGTTTGGTTGAATCTCGCCAAGACTGCGCCGTACTTCTTCCGCGTGCTCCTTATAATGAAAAATAGCTCGTTTTACCGCCTGAATTTTTGTCTTCTCATATTTGGCAGAGGTTCCGGCCACCTTGCGTCCCTGGTAAATCAGGATGCCATCATCAATGATGGCGTCGATGTTCATTCGGTGAGCAAGTTCTAATGCACTGGTGCTTTTTCCTGTTCCACTGGTGCCGTACAAGGCGTAAATTTCCATGGGACCTCCTCGTCATTTTTCTCGACTATGCTTGATCTTTTTTATTATACATGACAAGGAGGGGGGACAAAACGACTTTACTGGTATTGTGCCCCCATCTCCCGCGATCTTTCCACAGCACGCAGAATGGCTGCAGTGACGGCCTCCTGGAATTGATAGGCTTCCAATACTTCCAGTCCTGCCTGGGTCGTTCCACCCGGACTCGTTACTTTTTTGCGGAGAATCGAAGGCTCTTCGCGCGTGTCGAGCAGCATATGTGCCGCGCCGATTACGGTTTGCAGTGTTAATTGGCGTGCCATTTCCCGATCCAGCCCCGCGGTGGCACCTGCCCCCATCATGGCTTCTACTAAATAGTAAATATAAGCAGGACCACTTCCAGACAATCCAGTAATGATGTCCAGCTCTTCTTCGGCGACTTCATATACGGTGCCAATTGCTTCGAAAAGTTTGGTAGCCAGCTCGCGGTGCTCTTCCTGGACAAAAGGATTCGCGCACAGTCCTGTAGCAGACAAACCAACGGCAGACGAAGTATTGGGCATCGTGCGGATGATCGGGCATTCTGCACCGAGCCACTCTCCGATCAAGCTGGTAGAGACGCCAGCAATCACCGAAATGATTAACTGGTCGGAACGAACGACCCCGCGCAAATCCTGCAAAGCCTCTGCGGCATCCTTCGGCTTGATGGCCAAAATCAAAATATCGGAAGAACGGACAACCTCAAATTTGTCCTGAGTAGCAGTTACCCCGTAGTCATTTGCCAACTCTTCCAAACGCTCCATATTGTTGCGGTTCGTGACGGAAATACGCTCAGAAGGGAGTAAGCCTTTCTTTACGATACCGGAAAGCATGGCCTCCACGATCGAGCCTGCACCGAGAAAACCGATCCGCCCTTCTGTAATCGCTGTTACTTGGTTACTCATGGTGATTCCCTCCCTTTGGACTATCGGATTTGGCCGTTTCCGCGTACGACATACTTGTAAGAAGTGAGCGCTGGCAAGCCCATTGGCCCACGAGCGTGGAGCTTTTGCGTGCTGATGCCGATCTCGGCACCGAAGCCGAATTCTCCACCATCTGTAAACCGGGTAGAGGCGTTATGATAAACCGCTGTAGCATCGATCGCAGTCAAAAACTGACGGGCAGCGACTTCATCTTCCGTTACGATTGCCTCGGAATGACCGGAAGTATGCGCAGTAATATGGTCAATGGCCTCGCTCAGGCTATCGACAGTGCGAACCGCGAGAATTAGCGCAGAGTATTCCGTATCCCAGTCTTCTGCTGTTGCATGGTGCAGTTGAGCGGCGAGGTCGGAATGCAGCTCTATCGTACGCTCACAAGCACGGAGCTCGACACCCTTCGCCAGTAGCTTTTGGAGCAAGGCTCGTTGATTTTCCAGTGGCCAATTGCGATGCATGAGCAGTGTTTCGGCAGCATTGCAAACGGCAGGTCGACTTGTTTTGGCATTGATCACGATACTTTCAGCCATGTCGTACTGAGCGGCTTCATCCACATAAATGTGGCAATTGCCGACGCCTGTTTCGAGTACAGGAACGCTTGCGATTTGCAGAACCCGCTGGATCAGTCCTGCCCCACCCCGAGGGATGATGACATCGACGAGTCCATTGGCGGTGCACAAGTAATCGACAGAGGTATGTTCGGCAAAAGGCAAGTACTGTACCGCTTCTGCGTCAAGTCCGGTGGCAGTGAGCGCTTGACGAATGCTAGTCACCAACGCGAGGTTGCTGTGAACAGCGCTGTGGCTGCCGCGCAAGACGATTGCATTGCCCGTTTTGATGGCGATAGCTGCAGCGTCAACGGTGACGTTCGGTCTGGCTTCGTACACCATTCCAATAACACCGAATGGGACGCGGATTTGTTCGATAAAAAGTCCGTTTGGTCGTGTCCACGAGTCGATTCGTTCCCCGACCGGATCATCGAGGGATACCAGCTGCGCCAGGCTATCTACGAGCTGGGCAATTCGCTCTGGCGTCAGCAGGAGACGATCCAGATAGGAAGGAGGCTGACCGTCTGCTTCCGCGAGGGCGATGTCCTTGGCGTTTTCTGAGAGAATGACAGCCTCATCTGCCAGTAGCTGGTTGCCGATTGCGACGAGCACCTGGTCTTTTTGTTTGCGAGAGAGTATGGCCGTTTTTCGTGAAGCCTGTTTGGCCAGGCTTACTTGTGTATGCACTTTTTCTTTCAAGCTTTCCATGGTTTCTCCAACTCCTTCTTTCTATTTACATGGATTCGTTTTGATGACAGGCGTCCATTCATCCCGATGTATAACAGTACCGCTGTGTCGCGTTACGTTATCAGGGGAAAGAAAATCACTTAACTGTGTTGCAGTAAATCTGCTGATACCGCGACCGATCAGCGTACCCTCACAGTAAACCTCGATAACTTCACCTTGCTCGAACATGCCGGATACATCGCGGACACCTGCCAAGAGCAAGCTTTTGCTGTTTTCCAAAATCGCTTCTGCTGCACCGCTATCAACCGTGATTTTACCGCGGGTAGGGGAGTGAAGCGCAATCCATTGTTTGCGTGTAGGAACGCCGTTCGTTGCAGGCGCTTCTGGATGATAGTTGACGTAGGTACCATTCCCGTTGCCAGTAAGGACATCCAGTAAATCAGTGGGATTCGTCAATTTTCCGATAAAGCCGGGAATTCCTAATGATTGGGCGGTTTTTGCTGAGATCAGCTTGGAGCGCATACCTCCAGTTCCTAGTTGGGAAGCTCCACCTGCAAGTGCCTCGATTTCGTCCGTTACACATTCGAGCCAGCCCATGCGTTTGGCATCAGTATGATAACGTGGGTCTTTGTCGTACAAACCATTCGTATCAGTCAGGATCATGTACAAATCGGCATGGATGAGACCAGCGACGAGAGCACCAAGCATATCATTGTCTCCGAAGGTCAATTCCGCTACGGATACCGTGTCATTTTCATTGATAATTGGCAAAATGTTTTTATCCAAAAGCAGTGACAACGTGGAAAATGCGTGCTGATACCGTTCCTTGTGAGAAAAGTCACCGCGTGTCAGCAAGATTTGCGCCACGCTGAAGTTATGGGCGCCGAACATCTGCGTATAGGTTTGCATCAACAAGCTTTGCCCAATGGCCGCGGCTGCTTGCTTGGCTGCCAAGGATCGCGGTCGCTGCTGATAGCCGAGACTTTGATAGCCGCTGGCGACAGCTCCCGAGGAGACTAAGACAACCTGGTGCCCCGCTTCGCGCAATTGGCTGATAGCCGAGACGAGCAGCGACATTTTCGCCGGATCAACACCGCCTGTAGCTGCTGCAATTGAACTGCTCCCCACCTTTACTACCAAACGCAACTTACCCTTTTTCATGCGTAAAACCCCCTTCTTGCATACAAAAAAGCCCTCTCGTCTCTTTGATAAGGACGAAAGGGCTTGATAACCTCACGCGGTACCACCTTATTTGACGTTTTGGACTGAAGACATACTTCAGCCAAGAAACGCCCGGCTCTCTTTCTTTGATAACAGGTGAAAGAAACCTGTCCAGGTCTTCCCTGGATGCTCTGGGGTGGGTTCAAACCGATTCAAGGACGAAACCTCTCAGCCGGTGGATTTCGCTCTCTGGACCTGAAGGGCGGTTTTACTATTCCCCGTCATTGCCGCTCACTATGTGCTTATTAATTAACTATTATTCGCTTGATCCACAAGAAATGTCAAGAGGCTTATTGAAATTGTTCATTCCCATAAGCGCCCAACCGTGATTTGATTTCGAAGCGCTTGGTCTTTTGATCGCGCACGAGTCGGTAGCGCAGCGTGCGGTCAGAAGCAAAAGAAGAATCGGTTACATCTTCTACAGTCACATTGAGTTCTCCATTGTTTTTTTGGACAGTCGTGTTTCGTACCGAGATCAAAGTCGGATAGTCGACGCGTGGGATTGCTACGTATACTTTTTCCTTCACCAGCTTGGTTGTCATGTTGTCGTACATGGCTTCTGCCAGTGGACGGCTCCAAAAACGCCCGAAGTACCCCGTTATCTTGTCTTTACTATCGAAGCGCTTAGGCAATTCACGAAAGACGAGACCATCCTCAATCACAGATTTGCCCTTCGCGTTGTCCGCAGCAGCATAATACACATTTTCTA
Organism: Brevibacillus sp. MS2.2; assembly: GCF_013284345.1. Classification (NCBI taxonomy): domain Bacteria; kingdom Bacillati; phylum Bacillota; class Bacilli; order Caryophanales; family Paenibacillaceae; genus Brevibacillus; species Brevibacillus sp. MS2.2. The sequence continues at coordinate 77,698 of NZ_JABSUZ010000010.1, read as the reverse complement.
GCTGATGCTCGGCTTGCTTCAAAAAGAGGACGACATCCATTTTGTTATCGCCAAGCTTTTGGATGGCAGACTGCTTGACAGGCTTACTCTGTGTTTTGGCCTTGGTTTTTGCCTGCTCCTGCTTTACTTGCGTCAGGCATCCTGTGACGAGCAAAGAGAGAACGAGAATAAACATCCAGTTTTTCCAATTGACTTTCATGGTGCACCTCACTTGGGAGCAGTCGTTTTATGTTAGCGTGTGTGTGAAAAAAGACAAATAGCCCAGTTAATATATGGATAGGGGTTGTCTGACTCTCGGATTATGTCTATCATGGAGAGAGTTGGACAGATCGAACGATTGAGGTGGAATATATGTTTGGGTTTGGCAAAAAAGCAAAAAAGCCGGACGGTATTGATGTTTTGATTATCAAAACCGATGAAGCGAAAAACCGCAACTTTTATCAGGTTGCTTTTCCGAGTGTGGTAGCGAATGATATTTTGTCCATGCTGCAAAAATTGGAGAAATCAAAAATGAACAAGCAAGAGTTCCTAGGGGAAATTGGCGGTTTCCGTATCGTAACCCACTTGGAAGCCTTGACTGGTTTTGAAATTTTGGATGAGGCGGATATGGAGGCACATCCGATACAGATTCAAGATTTTGCCAACATGCTTCTGCGTCGTTTGGAAGCTTTGGAAGAGAGTGGCAAGTTCGGTGAAAACGAAGATTTAGCGTTCCTCATGGGCGAATTGACTATGCTGCGTGATGGTAGCTTTGTACCACAAGACTAAGATTAATAACGAGGGCCGTTGGGATAACCGACGGCTCTTTTTCATTTCCCGTTGGACATAGGCCTTATGGCAGGAGGCTTAGTCGTCCTCGCCAGTTTTTCGCTAGTATATCCGTATGAGGGACCGCTCTTGGGATTTTCGTCCTGTTCACTCTCATCAACATTTTCTTATATCGGCTGCTTGTGACCAAGGGACCAGGCTGGTTAGAGCAGATTGAAGGATAGTCAGCGTATAGAGAAAAAGGATATAATTGGGCCGCTCATACAAAGTGCGGTTCTTTTTCATTTGTTTTGAAAAAGTATAACAAAGTTCCGTTTTCATCCCGATACAAGAAAGAGAGAGATCAGACCCAGGAAAATAGACCAATATGGCAGGAATGGATGCTACTGGGGACGAATTCCAAAAAAAGGGAGTAAGGCAACGATCATGGAAAGAAAGGAGTTATCGTAAGTCATGGTAAAGCGTTTTGCTATCGTTTTTCTCTTGGCACTGCTAGTGGTGCAAAGCGTTTTTTCAGGGAGTGCGAATGCGGCTGCACCTGGCATGTATACAGACATACAGGGACATTGGGCGCGTGAGCAAATCAACGAAATGGCGGATCTGGGCATCGTAAAGAGGAAGGGATATCAGCCTTTTTACCCAAACAAGCCAGTTACTCGAGGCGAAGCTTTGGCTATGCTCAATCGCGTTTTTGAGACGATATATGGACCGATTGAAAAGCCAGAACGCAAGCCAAACCTGGATCACCGCTATCTACTCCGGGGGGAAGTAGATCAACTGCTGAGCAATCTAAAGACCATGATGAAAATCGAAACGGACGATTTGGGTAAGTTTGATCCAGGAGACCGGATGCTGTACTATCTATATTTGGCTGAAACCGGGCACCTGATGAAAAAGCAAGAGAAGGAAAATCCGGACTGGTGGATGTCCAGTGCCGGGATGCAGTGGCCATTGACGAGAGAAGAAGCCAGCTTGATGCTATTTCATATGCTGGCACCACAAAAATACCGTACAGCTAATATTAAACCACAAGATACAGTCTCTTTCTTTAACAGCCATTACGAATGGAAGCGCGACCGCTTCTATCGGGATACATATTCACCGTACCCGCTGGCGATCCGGGAATTCAATCTGTTTCTCACGGACAAGACCTTTTCTCCGAACAAGATTCTGACGCGTGCAGAATACATCGTTGTGATGGATCGACTGATTGATTATTACCGGATGGATGTAGCTTCGCAGTTCCGTGGTTCATCTGCGAATCAGCAGCACATCGCGCAGGTGTATTTACGAGCAGCGAATTTGGCGTACGAAACCAAAAATCAGAAGCAGTTGTCTGCGCTCTTTACAGACGATGCGCTCAAAAGTATGGCAAAGCTGGAGCAAGTGCCCACGTACAACGGACCGGTAAAAGTATCGGTCAAGGCTGACGAAAACAATTCGAAAACCCTCTGGGTGATTGCTCATTATGTAGACCCGAAAAACGGAGACTTCCAGATTGAATACCGATTGGAAGAAGACGCATCCAACGCTTATGGACGCAAGATCACCACACTGATTTACTCGCAAAAATAGCACAGAAAAAGGGGCACTGGACAATTGACGCCCCTTTTCTTTTCTTTCGCGAAGTGACGATTGCAACTGACAGAATTTTCGATTACAATAAAAACTGAACGGTGATTCAGTTGGTGGGAGCGTAACATCTCCGGGCATGTAAGACAGCCAAAACGTGGGATGTCATTTTTTAACCCACAAACTGAATGAGCATTCATTCAACTTAAGACATGTGCTGATGTACACAGGAATATCTATAGAGAAAGTAGAAGTTTTAAAAATGATCTTCTAGTCTGAAAATTAGGTATTCACTGTTGCGAGGCCATTCTTTTGACCATGAATAAGCCATGACTAGGTTTTTTAAAAGGAGGATTTGGAGATGGAACGCAAAATTCGCAAGGCGGCAGTTCTCGGTTCAGGCGTTATGGGCGCCGGGATCGCAGCACATTTAGCCAACGTCGGTATTCCCACTTATTTACTGGACATCGTGCCGCGTGAATTGACAGCAGATGAGAGTACAAAAGGGCTTTCTTTGTCTGATCGCGTGGTGAAAAACCGGATCGCACAAGCGGGCCGTGACCGACTTTTGAAGGAGAAGCCGGCGCCGCTCTACGATAAAAAGAACATCGACCTGATTACAGTTGGTAACTTCGAAGACCATCTCTCTTGCTTGAGCGAGGTCGATTGGATTATTGAGGTCGTTGTCGAGAACATCGAGGTGAAGAAAAGCGTCTTCGCTATGGTAGAAGCGCATCGCAAGCCAGGGACAATCGTGTCTTCCAATACGTCTGGGGTTTCCATCAACGAAATGGCAGAGGGACGCTCTGATGACTTCCGCAAGCATTTCCTCGGCACACACTTTTTTAACCCACCACGCTACTTGAAGCTGTTGGAGCTGATCCCAGGTCTAGATACAGACCCGCAAGTCATCTCTTTCATGAGGCATTTTGGTGAGCATGTGCTCGGAAAAGGAATGGTTGTTTGCAAGGATACACCTAACTTTATTGCCAATCGCATCGGTACATATGGATTGCAGGTTTCGATCCACGAAATGGTGCGACTGGGGCTTGGGGTAGATGAGGTAGATGCTTTGACAGGTCCGGTCATCGGCCGTCCGAAAAGCGCTACGTTCCGCACACTAGATGTCGTCGGACTGGATACGTACGTGCATGTGGCGGGTAATGTCAGGAACAAAAGCACGGATGAGCAGGAGCGCTCGGTTTTCGAAGTACCGGAGTTCGTTCTGCAAATGGTGGAGAAAAGATGGATCGGGCAAAAGGCTGGTCAAGGCTTTTTCAAGCAGGTGAAGACAGAGAAAGGCAAAGAGATTATGGCACTGTCGGTTGACACGCTGGAATATCGTCCAAGTGTGAGGCCGAAGTTCGCTTCCCTCGAAACAGCCAAAACAGTCAAGACATTGCCTGAGAAGTTGAGAGCGCTCGCATACGGCAAGGACAAGGGCAGTGAGTTTGTCTGGAGTGTTTTCAAAAAGGTACTGCTGTACTCTGCTGAAAAAGCTCATGAGATCGCAGACGATATCGTCTCTGTTGATCAGGCCATGAAGTGGGGCTTCGGCTGGGAGATGGGGCCGTTCGAAACATGGGATGCCATTGGTCTCGAAAAGTCAGTAGCAAAAATGCGTGAGGAAAACGAGAAGATTCCGGCACTTGTCGAAGAGCTGCTTGCGAGTGGGAAAACCTCCTTTTATCAAAAAGAGCAAGGGAAGCGCAGCGTGTTTTCCATCGGAGGCACCTACAAGGACGTTGAAGAGAGTAAAGAAAACATCAACTTGGCTGCACTTAAGGAACAAGGCAAGCTGATCAAGAAAAATGCGGGTGCCGCCTTGGTCGATTTGGGCGATGGAGTTGCATGTCTGGAATTTACCTCCCCGCACAATGCACTTGGGATGGATGTCTTGCAGATGGCAAGTCAGGCCGCAGAGGAAGTGCAGAAGAATTTCGCCGGTCTGGTTATCGGTAATCAAGGCAAAAACTTCTGCGTCGGGATGAATCTCGCAATGGCATTGATGGAAGCACAGGATGAGAATTGGCTGGAGCTCGACATGCTCGTCACGAACTTCCACAAAACAGCACGGGCACTGCGCTACATGCATCGTCCAGTCGTCGCAGCACCGTTTGGCATGACGCTGGGCGGCGGTGTTGAGGTGGTCTATCTCGCGGATCGTGTACAGGTTTCGGCAGAGACGTACCTTGGACTGGTTGAAGTGGGAGTAGGGCTTCTGCCAGGTGGAGGAGGAACGAAGGAGATGCTGTTCCGAGCAATGGAAAACGTTCCAGAGGGAGGCAGCATGCCAGTTGATCCGTTCCCATTCGTTGCGAAGGCGTTTGAAGCCATTGCCATGGCAAAGGTATCTACGAGCGGTCAGGAAGCCATCAATCTGGGGTACCTGCGACCGACCGACCGCATCAGCGTGAATGCTGATCATTTGTTGTACGATGCGAAGCAGCTAGTGCTCACGATGGATAAAGAGGGCTACACGCCGCCAGCGCCACGCAAAATTCGCGTCATCGGAGAAACGGGTTATGCGAACCTGCGCCAAAATATTTACGCCATGAAGAAGAGTGGATATATTTCCGAGCATGATGAGCTGATCGCAAGCAAAGTTGCCTATGTCATGTCCGGTGGTAACGTGCCAGCGGGTACAGAAGTAACAGAGAGCTACATTCTGGAGCTGGAAAAGCAAGCGTTCCTCGAACTGATCAAGACGCCGAAAAGCCAGCAACGGATGCAGCACATGCTGACTAAAAACAAGCCTTTGCGTAACTAGGGAGAGGGAGGGATAACGATGAGAGAAGCAGTTATTGTCGCGGGCGCCCGCACCGCTATCGGTAAATCGAAAAAAGGAAGTCTCAAGGATTTTCACCCAGTCGATATGGGAGCCGCAGTTGTCAGCGACCTGTTGCGCCGCGTGCCACAGCTCGATCCGGCTGATATCGAGGATATCATCATGGGGACGGCTGTACCGGAAGCTGAGCAAGGCATGAATATGGCTCGCCTGATCGGACTGCGTGCCGGATTGCCGACAAATGTATCGGGAATCACGATCAATCGTTTTTGCTCCTCCGGTTTGCAGACGATTGCTTACGCTGCTCAGCAGATCATGGTTGGCAGCTCCGATGTGGTTGTCGCTGGCGGGGTGGAGAGCATGAGTCTGGTACCAATGCTCGGTCACAAAATCGCACTCAATCCGACTCTGGTAGAAACGAAGCCGGAAGCGTACATGAGTATGGGCCATACGGCTGAAGAAGTAGCGAAGAGGTACAACATTTCTCGTGAGGATCAGGATGCTTTTGCTCTGCAAAGCCATCAGCGTGCGACGGCTGCGATTGCTTCAGGGAAATTCCAGGATGAAATCGTACCTTTGACAGTCAAGCAGCATTTTGTCGATGAAGCTGGCAAGGTTCATGTTCAGGAACGTGTTTTCGACAAGGATGAAGGAGCGCGCTCGGACACCACGATGGAGGCACTCGCGAAGCTCAGGCCGGTCTTTCATGTACAAGGTAGCGTAACAGCAGGAAACTCCTCGCAAACGAGCGATGGCGCGGCAGCAGTTCTCGTGATGTCTGCCGAAAAAGCAGCCGAACTGGGTGTCGAGCCGATTGCCAAGTTCCGTTCCTTTACAGTTGGCGGCGTAGACCCTGATGTCATGGGGATTGGTCCGGTTGTCGCGATTCCAAAAGCATTGAAGCTGGCGGGAATCAGCTTGGAGGATGTCGATCTGTTTGAGTTAAACGAAGCGTTCGCTTCTCAATCGATTGCCGTCATTCGCGAGCTGGGACTCGATCCTGAAAAGGTCAATGTAAATGGTGGGGCAATCGCATTAGGGCATCCACTCGGTTGCAGTGGTGCCAAGCTGACCGTCCAGCTTTTGAATGAAATGAAGCGCAGAGGCGGCAAATACGGAGTCGTTACGATGTGTATCGGTGGTGGAATGGGAGCCGCTGGCGTTTTTGAAATGATCTAATTTTCATATAAGGAGAGGGATAGTAATGGCAGAAACAAAAGATTTGATCCGCGGTGGAAGCTTTTTGATCGATGCAGGTTCAGCTGATGATGTATTCGTGCCAGAAGAATACACCGAAGAGCAAAAGATGATTGCCAAAACGACGGAGGATTTCGTCAACAATGAAGTTCGTCCTCATTTGGAAGAGCTTGAAAACCACCAATTTGATATTTCGGTTCGTCTGCTGAAGGAAGCAGGGGAGCTCGGTCTATTGGCTGGAGACGTTCCGGAGAAATACGAGGGACTAGGGCTGGATAAAGTCAGCACGGCACTCGTAACAGAGAAGTTCTCGCTGGCTCGCGGCTTTGCGCTCAGCTACGGCGCCCATGTCGGGATCGGTTCACTGCCGATCGTGTACTTTGGAAACGAGGAGCAAAAACAGCGCTACCTGCCTGATCTGGCGTCTGGAAAACGAATCGCTGCCTACTGCCTGACAGAGCCAGGCTCTGGCTCAGATGCGCTGGGTGCGAAAACGACAGCGACTCTCTCCGCAGATGGCACGCACTATATTCTCAATGGAGAGAAGCAATGGATCACAAACGCTGGCTTTGCTGATGTATTTATCGTATACGCGAAAATTGATGGCGAGAAATTTACTGCCTTTATCGTCGAGCGTACATTCCCAGGTGTTTCGTTTGGACCGGAAGAGAAGAAGATGGGGATCAAATGCTCCTCGACACGCACGGTCATTTTGCAAGATGTACCTGTGCCGGTAGACAATTTGCTCGGTGAGCCTGGAAGAGGTCACGTGATCGCGTTCAACATTTTGAACGTGGGTCGTTACAAGCTCGCGGTAGGCGCAGTCGGCTCCGCGAAAAAAGCGGTGGAACTCGCGACGAACTACGCAAAAGAGCGCAAGCAGTTCAAAACGCCAATTGCCAACTTTACCTTAATCAAAAACAAACTGGCGAACATGGCAGTGAAAACGTATGCGGCTGAAAGCTCCGTCTATCGGACAGTGGGTCTGTTCGATACAGCGCTGACTCGTTTGGGTGAAAAAGCGGATGATGGCGCGGAAGTTGCGAAAGCGATTGCTGATTATGCAATCGAATGCTCGATCAATAAAGTATTTGCCACTGAGGTTCTGGATTACTGCGTGGACGAAGGTGTGCAAATCCACGGTGGATACGGCTTTATGTCCGAGTATGAGATCGAGAACATGTACCGTGACTCGCGGATTAACCGCATTTTCGAAGGAACGAACGAAATCAACCGCATGCTCATCCCGGATACGCTCGTGAAAAAGGCGATGAAAGGCGAACTGCCGCTCCTGCAAGCAGCAAGCAGCCTGCAAGCAGATCTGATGAGCTATTATCCAGAAGAAATTGAAGATGCACCTTTGGCTATGGAAAAGCATCTGATCAACATCACGCGCAAAATCATTTTGATGGTGGCTGGTTCTGCGATGATGAAATACCAACAAGCGATGTCCAAAGAACAGGAACTCTTGGCATTCGCGGCTGACATGCTAATCGAGCTGTATGCAATGGACAGCATCGTGAAGCGGACAGAGAAAGCAATGGCGGCAAATGGCCTCGAAGCCGAGCAGCAAAAGCTGGAAATGACCGCTGTCTATGTACATGAGGCATTCGACCGTATCGAAGGCTGGGCAAAAGAAGCATTGGCGGCAATGGAAGAGGGCGACGAGCTTCGTCTGCGCCTCTCGATCCTGAAAAAGCTGACCCGCCGCACGCCGATCAACACGGTAGCACTGAAACGTTCAATTGCAGACCGCGTGATCGAAGCGGGAGCGTATGTGGTGTAGTTCGAAATAGTAAAAGGAAAAAGGAGCAAAGCTCAACGCTTTGCTCCTTTCGTATTTAACGCACTTGCTTCACCTTCGAAATCCCGCCATCGTGAATTGTCACTTTGACGTTCACCGCTCCCAGAGAAGAAGGCTGAAGCGGTAGTGCTCCATTTTGCTGCATTCGTTTCCATTCTTGCGGATATTTCCGATAAAGGGTGTGACCGAGCTGAAGCGTGTCCATCTGCTGCTTCCGACCTTTTTCGTACAGCCCCCGAATCTCCTCTTCAATTTTTTTCGCGGCTTCTTTTTCGATTTCCCGAACGGGGCTTATGTGCTGATATTGTGGTATGAAACCTAGCAGCTCCACATCAATCTGAAACGCGACTTGATTGTCTCGCAACAGCGGCTGTATCTTTACTTTTGGTTTTTGCAGGACAAGGTTTGCGAGAGGTTGCTTGCCTTTTTTTACGGTCAGTAACGATCGGTTGGTATGTTCGTCTAACCAGCGCAATCCGAGCAGTTCAGAGCGCGGCCAGCATCCCTTGACCTCCTTGTTTTGCAGCATGCAGGCACCCGTTGTTTTAAGCTGGGGTAAAGGTTTGTTGTCCTCTGTCCAGGTCTTTCTGTTAATAGAGAGCATTGGCAAATAGACGACCTTGTTGGGCTCATCTCTTTTACTGACAAATTGAAATAGCTTCATCGGGTATATCACGGAGTTTTGCTTGTGAAGATCCTGTGGATTGGACAATTGCGAGTAAATGACAGGCTGGTTGAATACTTGCTTGGGCGTAAGAATATCCATCAGTGGATCTTTGGTCGCATACGTCCAGATTGTGTAGCGAAATTCGTAAAACCGATCAAGCTCATCGATGACCTGATCGAGATGCTGGTGTTTCAGTACTTGTTCACTGAGAACCAGAGAGCGAATATGACTCCAAGTCATTTGCTCCTGATTCGTGGGATAGAGACTAAAGAGGGCGCTCACAAAAGAATCGCCGACCCCTTTTGCAATGGCGACCCCACTCGCAGACCGTTCTCCTCCCGCTTCTTGTTTGGCGATGGTAGAGAAGCTCAATATTTGGGCGTATACCTCGAACTTATTGTCCACATAATCGACCCCAAGCGCATTGACATAAAGCAGATTCTCAATTTCACGCGCGTTCCAGCAGCCACATAGCAGGAGTGGAAGGAGGAGGAGGACAGCTATTGCTCGGATGTGAGCCATGTCAGGAGCCCTTCCTTTTTTCAGGATTATGCAGGAACTCAGGACTTTTCTCCACTTTGCGCCATGGTGTGCGGAACAGCGTTTTATACAAATCAGGCCAAGAGGTCGGGGCAAGTGGAGACAAATAGTACACGCCAAAAGAGCGCATGTTGGAAAAGAACAGAACCATTGCGAGAAGCGACATCATGAAGCCAAACATCCCGAGAAGCGAGCATAAGAGCAATATCCCGAACCGAAACAGTGTGACTGACGAGACGATATGCTGATTGGATAACGTAAAGGTAGCCATTACGGAAAGCGCGACAATGACAAGACTCCCTGTGGAGGTTAAACCAGCCGATATCGCTGCCTGTCCGACGATCAGGCCTCCTACAACAGATAGTGTTTGACCGATGGACAGAGGAAGGCGCAAACCAGCCTCCTTGAATAGATCAAACAAGAGCACCATGAGCAAAACCTCCAAGGCAGCCGGCAATGGAACACCTTGTCTCGATTTGACGATGGTAGCAATGAGTGTATAGGGAAGCTGTTCCTGATGATATGTAATGAGTCCTACCCAAAAGCCGGGTAAAAAAAGGGCGATGATGACACAGGCGAGTCGTAGAATCCGAACAAATACGACGGAAAAAACAGAGGAGCTGCTATCTTCAGCAGCGTTTAGCAGCATGAAAAAGTTTACAGGACCAATAAGCGAAATGGGAGAGCCATCGACCAAAACGGCAAATCGTCCCTTTAACAGGGCATTTACCACATAATCGGGTCTTCCCGTGTATTGAAACTCTGGCAAAAGAGTAAAGGGTGATCGAGATAATCTTTCTTCTACTTGCATACCGCTAATGATGCCTTTGCTATCAAGAGCGTTCATTCTGTCTTGAATTTCTTTCAACAACGGCGGATCGATTTGGTCCTGCAAATACAACAAACCAACACGCGTATGCGTGTGGCTGCCGATGATATACGGGACGAATTTTAATTGATGCGTCCGCAGCCTTTTGCGGATGAGTCCCAGATTCGTATTCATTTCTTCTGTAAAGCCATCTCGGGGGCCGCTAATCGAGGCGTCTGTATTCGTTTCCTCGGGTTCGCGCCTGGGAGGATTGCCAGTCTCCACATAATAGACTGCTTGAAAGTCTTCAAACACCAGCAATAAATTTCCGGAAAAAACGTGCCTGCATATCCAATCGACATTCGTCGGCTGCGCCAGCTCATTCATGAAAAAGAGCCGTTTCTCAAATAACTCTTCTGCATGGAGAATGTCTTCGTTGACAAAAAGTTGAATGAGCTGCGGCATCAAGTACTCACTGATGTGATCTAAATCGCAAATACAGTCGGCGTAGATAAAATGCACACGAGTGGGAGAGCGTCCTGGGATCAGCGTGTGTGTATCTATGCATACGTCATTACAGTCTTCAAACAAATCTTGAAACGCTTGTACAGAAATCGAGGGTAATTCTTTAACAGCTGATGCTGGCGTATACCCTTTGACCTTGGCAAACCTACGATTCTTCATGTTGTTTCCTCCTAGGGGCGAAGGCTGTCAAGAGAGCGAAAACGACGGAAAGAGACAGGGCCAATACCAACAGACTAGGCATAATCTGTTTCGATAAAAGGCTGTAATATTGAATCGCACTCATCGGATAGAGGGAGAGGGCAGAAGAGAAGAAAAAGAGCCCGATCAACCACCAAGTCCGCTTCTTGCCATAAGGAATCATCAGGATCTCTACAATGAGCAAAAGCGATAGAGAAATTCGCGTAAAGGCACCGCTAAACCATTGGTATATGCTCAGGAAATCGAGATGCTCGATATACAGGCCGATATTGGCAAGTCGCCATTCTTCATAGGCAGGATAGCGCAATTTTCCGGCTTTATCAGGACCGAATTCTACGATCGCCCCTAGGGTTGGCCCGAATGTAAGGCCAATCATGACAAACGCCAGGATGAATAGTTGATAGTACGGCACTTTGGATTGTAGATGGTGTTTCAAAAATAAAAAGAGGAGCAGCTCGACAAAGCCAGTGCCCGCATACATCATTCCTTTTAACACAGGGGGCATCCCATTTTCCATGATGGGGAGGAGAAGACTGTAATCCTTGTTTGGAAAGTTGGTAGACATGACGAAAAATCCTAAGAGCACGACGAATGGCAAAAGGACAGATGAGGTAATGGCGATAGAGCGGATTCCAAACAGGGCATTTACGAGACACAGGACTGCAAACAAAATCGTATTTACCCCCAGAGGTGTTTCTGGAGCAAACGATAAATTGATCCAGGTAATCGTATCAGTCATCGTCATGGTGGCGATTGCGAAGCAGTAGATACATGTCAGCAGCGCCAAAACAAAATACAGAGGGAAGCCGTAAGTCTGTTTCATCCACTGGAACAGATGCTTATTCTCAGTTTGTTTATAGACCGAATAGAGCAAACCAGTCCACAACAAGTAAAGCAGCCCAGCTAACAAAACCGAGATCCAGGAGTCTCTTTTTGCCGAATCTAGCATCATCGGAATGACGATGACATGGTTCATCAATCCGTTGGTTAAAAGCAGCATGACGACGATTTGTGTAAAAGATAATCCGTTTTTCATGATTTCCCCGCCAAAGTAATCTCGTACTCCCAACAGTATTTGCAGGGTGTTGGGATTTATTCGATTCAGCGGCAGAATGTGCCAAGTCGCATGCATATTTTGGGAAGCTCTCACGAACGCTAATGGAAACATACTTCGTAAAAGGGCGGGAGCTGTAGGAGATGGCGATGAGAGGGTGGCTGAGAAGAAAAAAGACATCTGTCAAAGACAGGATGAGCCACTCGAGTGAGCCTATCCGTGTCCGGGAAATCAGTGAGCGATTAAGTGATAACCTTGCGGAGCTGAATGCGATATTTACGCTTACACCCGATTTGGTCATTCGGACGTTTGCGTGCCAGCATATAGATGGCATGGTTACACTCGTCTACCTGAATAGCTTGGTTGACAAAAATTCGATTAATAATAATGTGCTTCGTCCACTTTTGTCACACCCAGTGGGTGAGAAATCGACTCTTTTTGACCTGTTATCTGTCGGGAAGGTATCCGTTGCCTACGACTTTCGGAAAGTAGAAACCGAGATTTTGCTTGGGAGCAGTCTTTTATTTATCGAGGGTCGAAAAGAAGTGCTTGTGATCGAAACGAATGGATGGCCGCAGCGGGCAATAGAAGACCCGCAGTTGGAGGCTGCGCTTAAGGGAGGACACCAAGGGTTTGTCGAAACGGACGCCCAGAACATTGCCCTCATTCGCCGCTATATTCCCAACCGTGAATTAAAAATAAAAGAAATGTGGCTGGGAGAACGAGGCCTTACAAAGCTATCGATCATGTACTTGGCTGATGTGGCGAATCCGGAAATATTACAGGAGATGGAAGATCGGCTCAAGATGATCAAGGTTGACACGATTCTCAATGCGTCTGAACTGGAGGAGTATATCGAGGATAATCCTTATTCGCTGTTTCCGCAGTTTTTGACCTCAGAGCGGCCCGACACAGTTGCCTCTCACATCTTGCAAGGGAAGATTGCTGTCGTTGTCGATCGCTCTCCAAGCGTATTAATCGGTCCGGCTACTTTCGCTTCCTTTTTTCAAAGCGTTGACGATTACGGTACACGTTGGCCTGTCGCCACGTTTATTCGCTTGCTTCGATATTTAGCTTTTTTGATTGCTACTTTTTTACCCGCGATTTATATTGCGTTGATTTCTTTCAATTATGAGGTGATCCCACTCGATTTGATTTTGTCAGTCGGAGAGTCCCGCGAAAGGGTTCCATTCCCACCCTTGTTAGAGGCATTTATTATGGAGCTCACACTGGAAATGCTCCGGGAATCGGGTATTCGCTTGCCGGCTCCTATTGGACAAACTGTGGGTATTGTGGGAGGTATCGTGATTGGTCAAGCGGTTGTGCAAGCAGGGATTGTGAGCAATATTATGGTGATCGTCGTTGCATTTACAGCGATCTCATCCTTTATTATTCCGAACTACGATATGGCCTCGGCAGTCAGGCTTATTCGTTTTTTGATGATGATCCTCGCTGCGATGTTTGGGTTCGTTGGAATTATTGTGGGATTAATGGCACTGATTGGCCATTTGATTACGCTGGAATCATTAGGTGTTCCTTATGGAGGCCCTCTTGCTCCTGTGCGCTTCGGCGATTGGAAAGATTTGTTTATCCGCCTGCCACTATGGAAAATGAAAGAGCGTCCCCTGTCAGCCTATACGATTGAAGAGGAAAGACAAGGCGATAATCGGCCAAGGGAGGACGGGTGATGAAAAAATATACGTACAACCAATTGAGCGTCCTTCAGTACATTCTCCTCATTCATGGGGCACAAGTAGGGATCGGCGTATTGACGATTCCCAGAGAATTGGCGGAGAAGGCGAGCACCGACGGATGGATATCGCTTTTGATCGGATGGCTTGCGGCAACGCTAGTCAGTCTCGTCATCACGAACATGATGAAGCAGTATCCGGAGAAGACGATCATCGATATATTCCCATTGATCCTGGGCAAGTGGCTCGGTCGTATCGCTATTGTTTTCATGTTCATTTATTGCGGGGTTGCAGCGTTCGTTTTGCTGATAAATGCCACGGGAATCATTAATGTTTGGCTCCTGTCTCAGACACCCGCCTATGTTGTCGTGTTCCTTTTTACGCTGCCGACTTATTTTGTTCTCCAGGGAGGGGTTCGCGCCATAGGAAGGTACGCCGAGCTCGTATTCTATCTTACGCTTTGGATACCTTTTGTTCTCACGACGGCTTATCGAGAGGTTCATTGGTTAAACTTGCTGCCATTGATCAAGGACGGCTGGCACCCGATATGGGAAGCGAGCAAATCCACCGTACTCTCCTTTCTTGGATTTGAGTTTGGTTATTTTGCCTACCCTTTTCTTCAAAAAAAGCAATATGCGCCTCTTGGCATTGTCATTGCGAATACATTGACGTTGTTTGTGTATCTGTCTGTCGTTGTCGTTTGCTTTGCATACTTTAGCCCCGATGAAATTACGCAGTATACATGGCCTACGCTCAATTTATGGAAAGCCATTGAGTTCCGCTTTTTAGAACGTGTCGATATTCTTTTTCTCTCTACTTATATGTTTATATTGTCAACGACTGCATTGCCGTACATCTATTTCTGTGTCTTTTCATCCAGTCAGTTATTCGGCATGAAGGATCACCGCAAGCATTTGCGCCTGTTCCTTCTTCTGGTTCCAGTGGCGCTATTGTTTTATACGCCATCCTTTATTGATCTGAAGAAATCGATACAAATTTGGAGCTTTGCAGGCTTGGGCTTTGCTTATGCGCTTCCTCTACTGGCTTGGGGGCCGATCAGGCTATCGAAACGAGCAGAAAGGGGGGAAAAAGCGTGAGGGCATTTGCTCAGATTCTGTTATTGAGCTTGCTGGTAACGATGTTGACAGGTTGCAGGGATCAGATCAATTTGGAGGATACCACTTTATCACTGATGGTCGGAATTGATTTGAACGAAAAAAATGAGCTTCTCTTTTATATCTCAAGCCCGGTGTTCAATCGGGAGGCGAAGGAAAAATCTGAGGAATACGGTATCCGGTCATCTACCATTAGAGAGTCGAGAATGGGTTTTGATGAGCGAGTGACAGGCTTGACCCAAGCAGGCAAAATTCAGGTGCTTGTGATGGGGAAAAAGCTGCTGGCTCACCCGGACTGGTTTCGGCTGCTGGATGTCGTTTTTCGGGATGCAAAATTCAGTGTCAACGCCCGCATGGCTGTGCTTGACGGTCCATTGCATGAGTTGTTTGATTTTAAACCAAAGGACAAGCCTCGTCTAGCCATTCATGTAACAACGCTGATAGATACAGCCAATAACCGAAATCTGACGGTAAAGACGAGGGCGCAGGAGCTCCATCGGCAAATGTATGAAAAAGGGATGACGCCTACCATGACTGAGTTGAAAAAAGAAAAGCGGGCGGTCAAGGTAACAGGGACGGCTTTGTTAAAACAAAATGGGACGTACGCAAGCCTGATAGAACCGCGGGATACGATTCTTTTGCAAACGCTGCTCCATGAAAAGCAAGGGGAACTGTCCGTCACCATCCCGATTAAAGAGCCGAACGATCAAAAACAAATATCGAAAGACAGGATCAGTTTTTTTATCAAGGGAGTCAAAAAAAAAGTAAAAACAACCTATCAGAACGGTCGGTTTCATTTTGACGTTCATTTCAACTTGCGAGTGTCCATATCAGAGCGAATGTTTCCGTTCGACATGGAAAAGGACCACAAAAAGATGGAGAGAATGATCAGTGACGAGTTACAGAAGGATTACATGAAGTTAATCAAGAAATGCCAGGAAATCGGTGCAGACCCATTTGGGTTTGGTCTCTATGCGCGTGCCTATGAATATAAGGAATACAAAAAGGTAGAGAATGATTGGACGAAGGCTTTTTCCAATGCCAAAGTTGAAATCAAGTCAGACGTATCGATCAAGGGAAATGGTGTCGTAAAGTGAAGACAGAAAGACAAAACCCCCTGGCAATCAGTAAATGCCAAGGGGTTCGTTATTAATAGATCGCTTCCCAGCCTGCAGGAGTGACGAACAGGCGAATCGCCTTGATTTTGCGGTCGTCCATCAGAGTGAAGTAGTGGCGGTAGTTCGGTGGTACGGAGATCAGATCGCCTGGCTCCAGCTCGACGTCGAAGTAGCGACCATCTTTGCCTTTGATGGCGAAAATGCCGTGACCATCGACGCAGAAGCGGCACTCATCGTCGGTGTGGTGATGCTCGCCCTTGAATTTCACCAGCAGCTCGTCGAGGTTAGGCGTTTTGTCAGAGAGGACGATAATGTCCGCTGTCAAATAACCGCGACGTTGGCTGATCGCATCGATTTCGGACTTGAAGGTGTCGAGAATCTCTTGTTTTTCCTCGTCAGTCGGGCTGTAGTTATCACGGTGCTTCGGATCAAGGCGATCCACGCCCCATTTTTCGTAAATGATCTCTTGAGTGTCCAGGAAGGAGACAACTTCCTCGGGTGCTGAGATGTACTCATTGTTGTCGTGAAAACGAATTTGTGCCATCGTTTATTCCTCCTTAATTGGTGGTTGTAGTGGACACGACTGCTTGGCGCAATTGCAGCCAGCGGGCGTGATACTCGAATAGGAATTCAAAAGCCTCCAGGTGGCGCTTAGCCTCGAAGTCATTGCCGCCCCACGTGTAGATCCCGTGGTTACGGATGAGTACGCCGGGAACCTCTGGTGTGATCACTTTTTCAATTTCGGCGGCCAAGGTCGGAATATCGGCAAAGTTCTCAACAATCGGAACAGTAATGCGTGCGTTTTCTTCCCAGATTCCGAGTCCCTTGATCAGCTCTTGTCCTTGAATGGAGAAAGCGCGTTGTCCAAAGTACAGCTCGGAAATGAGGTTGTTCCATACGGTATGGACATGGAAGCAAGCACCGGCCTTCGGGAACGATTTGTAGACGACGGCGTGGATGAGCGTTTCCGCGGAAGGCTTGAGCGTAGTTTCATCCACCGGACGCGAGTCTTGATCCACGACCAGATAATCTTCGGGAGACAGCTTGGTTTTGTCTTTGCCGCTTGCCGTTACGGCAAATTGCAAGGGAGCGTTTTGTATCTTAATCGAGAGATTGCCACTAGTGCCGGGAAACCAGTCCCGGCGGGCAAATGTTAGCTTGGCGTCATCCAGACGGCGAAAGGCATCCAGACGTTGTTCAAGTGTTGCGGTCATGAATTAGACAACCTCCTGTTGGACTTGCTGTAAAGTGCGAATCACGTCGTGGAATGTGGCAAACTTGCTATGCGGCAATTGCAGCTCTTCCGCTTTGTCAGCGAGGAAGTGACGGGCAATCACATAGTCAGCGATTTTGGCTCCAGCCAAATCCGTGATAGAGTCGCCGATGACGATGCGGAAATGGGTCGCTGGATCGTAACGGCGGATGATCGTCGTCTTGCACATACCGCAGCCGTTCGTGCAATGTTTATCGCAAGCGTTAGGCCATGTAATGGTGATCCGCTCTCCGCTAAAATCACTGCCGTTGCAGTAGATCGGAACATCGGAGAGATCAAAAGGGGCCAGGATAGGCTCCAGGAAAAAGTCGATGCCGCCACTCGTGATCAACAGCTCGATGCCTTCTTCGCGACAATAGCTCACGAATTCAGCAAATCCCGGGCGAATCGTCGCTTCATGGACAATAAAATCGATAATGTCCTGGCGCAAGGAGGAGGGCAAGAGTTGGAACAGCTTGCCAACTCCTTCCTGAACGCTTATTTTTTGCGAAAGGATTTGCTCCGTCAAGGCTTCCCACTCAGGGGGAGCAAACTTGCGGACAATCGCTACAATGTTGTCTTTTTCGGTAATCGTTCCGTCGAAATCGCAGAACAGGACGAGCTTCTTGCTCATCGTGCGCCACCCCACTTTTCTAGGGCGATCGCCAGTTCTTGTGAATCAGCGGCGGCTTCTTCCAGTGTTCGGCCAGCAGTGACTGCCTCAATCGCAGCAACGAATGCTTTTGCTCCTGCGGTTGCTCCACCAGGATGACCGTGGATTCCGCCTCCTGCATTGACGATTTGATCCAGACCGAAGTCTTTATAAAGCTGTGGAACCAGTCCCGGATGAATGCCAGCAGAGGGAACCGGGAAGGAACGGCGTACACCATTCAGCGGGTCAGTCAAATGCTTGGCGAGCTGCAACGCTTCTGTCTTGTCCAGGGCGACGTTACCATATGGAGATGGGAAGAGCACCAAATCTGCACCAGCTACGCGCATCAACGTTCCGAGCAGAAGCGGGGTGGCGATACCGTAGTCGGGTGATGGATAGTAAGCGCCTGCCAATGCTGGATGCGCCATGATCGGTACGTGTACATCAGGATCGGCTGCCAAACGGTGCAGGGCATCAAAGCCAAAGGCCAGCACATTGAACAAGAGGCAGTCAGCACCCGCATCTACTGCACGTTTCGCTTTTTCGTTCAGTTCATGTACAGGTCCAGTCAGGTTGGCTGCATAGAGGACGGGCTTGCCTGTTTCGGCTTCGGTCTCCTGAGCGATCTGCTTGAACGCTTTGATCCTTTCGATAAAAGGAGCGCGGTCATCTGCAAAGAAGATTTCGTCATCTTTCACCAGATCGACTCCGCCCAAGGCTTGTGCCCGGAATTGCGTTTTCAGGTCGTCGAAAGGAAGGCCCAGGCACGATTTGAAAATGCTCATCAAGAGCGGTCGGTTATGTGCTGCTAAACGTTCGCGCAGACCGTCAATGCCGAACTTCGGTCCAGGAAAAGCCTGAAGGAACGAGTCAGGAAAAACGATGTCGACGAGCTTGATTTTGCCATCCATCGATAGTTTGCCGAATATTCCGGTCAACAAGGATGGAATGTCTGCTGTAAAATTACGAGTCGGATAGCTGACGGTAATCAAACCGCGTGTTTCTCCGTTTTCCAGTGTCTCAAGTGGTGTCGCGCTCACGGCTTCACCAAGATACGGCGCTAGCTCAGCTTGCTTGGCAAGCGGTAGGTCCGTCCAGGAACCGACTGTCATGCCGACAGCTATGGCTTGTGCCTTTTTGTTCAAGTCTTTTGCTTGTGTGAGATAGGTGACGAGGATACGTTGTTCACTCATGGTACGTCTAATCCTCCTTGATAAATTAAAAAAGCCTCCCCATTGAGCGGGGAGGCGGTTGTCGACTAGGAAAGCGTCTCGTCTCCTCTCATCTCTCGGGTCAGTAGCCGAGATGAGCCAAAAAAAGCTCGATCTCGACTCTTATCCGTTGGAATTAGCACCGTTTCGCTATCCAAGGTACGCATCATCAGCGTACGATTCATGGTATAGCGCCGGTTGCCGGGCATCATAGGGCCAGTCCCTCAGCCAGCTCGCGATAAGAGTTATTCGTTTCCCCCATGATATGACGTTCATTGTCAGGAGTCAATCTTTGTTTTTGCAGAGAATGTGCAGCAGGTTATTAGAAAAATAAGACGAAGGTGAAACTTTTTGGCAATTCTTTCGTGGTAAGGGAGGAAGGGGTGTGAACGGCTTGGGAAAGTAGGTCTGGAGGATGTGTACCAGCTGCATGTAAACGATATTTACCGCTATCTTTTCCGGCTGACACGAGATGAGAGACTGGCAGAGGATCTGACACAGGAAACCTTTTGTCGCGCCTTCTCTTCCTTGGATGACTACCGTGGGGAAAAAGTACGGCCCTGGCTGTTCAAGGTGGCCTATCACGCTTTCGTGGACGGTTATCGCAAGAAGACGAAACAACGATTTGCGTTTGTGGAAGCCTTGCCAGAGCGACGTGATCATTCGGTGGTTGATCCGGCAGAGCATGTCGTGAACAAGGAGCTGTGGGAAGTGGCCCATGACTATTTGGAGCAACTTCCGGAAAAGCAGAGACAGGTCATTTTGTTGTCTGCCATGCAGTTTTCCTACGCGGAAATGGCAGAGGTACTCGGAATCGAGCTGGCAGACGTCAAGCGTTCCTTGTTTCGGGGACGACAAAAGATGCGGCAGTTGTGGAGGGAGGAAAGCCGGTGATGAACAAGGATGAGAATCATCGCGAGCAAAGGTTGCTTGCTTATTTGCGTGGGGAAATGGCGGAAGAAGATTCGAAACAATTCGAGGAGGAAATAGCCGCTGACGAGGAATACGCACAGCGGTTGGAGAGGCTTTTGTTGGGGGAAGAAACGAGAGAGGACAACGTGAAAATAAAACAGCCTGAAACACTGTCCGCTGAAAAACAGCGTGCCATTGTTCGCCGGGGGAAATGGAAAAATCGGTTATACAACGCTGGATTCACAATAGGGCTTCCCTTTTTGGCAGGAGTTGTGTTGCTGATTCTGAATGGCTGGGTTGGGTCTCTGATGCATGAAGATCTGTTTCACGTTGCGAAGTCGATGGTCAATTTTACTCAACCAGGTGTGAGAGTGGGGAGTAGTGGTTCACAGGTCGGATTGCTGTACGGAAACATCAGCATGGAACTACGCGAGCGGGTTGGGGGAGAAGAAAAGAACGCGGGCCGATTTGAGAGTACGAATGTGCTATGGAACGTGAATGCCAAGCCGCAATGGACAGACGGGGTCAGAGAGCAAAAGCTGTTTTTCCGTTATCCGACAGAGGGGGAAACGGAGGATACCATGTCTCTCACTTCGGCTGCCTGGACGACGATGGAGAAGCTGCCCGAGGGTACCGTTTCGCAGCTTGCGATATCATTTGATCACTTTTTGACGTATGACGAGTACTATAAACTGGTTACCCGCCATGTTAACTCTTCAGGACAAGATACAGTTTGGTTTGCGGTAGATACAGGAGTAGAGCTCAAGCAAGCTGAAAGCGATGCCGGAGATGTGCTGTTTGGCTCCGGGGAAGTATGGGGATTTGCCCAGCGAGAAATGGATTACGGTGGTGCATATGAAAAAGGGGATGGGGACAAGGTAATCGCAAACTATCTGGAGGAGATGAGGTATTTGTCAGAGCAAGAAGACCTGGCTCGCGATATCGGAAAATCCTTACTCTTTGGCAGAGATCTACAGATAGCAGAGCGATATAACTACATGCAGCAAAACGGAGTTCGAATCTACGGAGCCGTCCTCACCGGACCTACGAAAGAACTACTGAAGCTCAAGTCCGAAAAGTCGATAACAGCAGCGTTTCTAGGCAAGGTAAACTGGTGGAATTGGGAGCGACCTGCGGCATCGGGAACACAATACAGCTACTGATAGCAAGGTGCGAATTTTTGCACAAAAGGGTGTTGACATCGTGGAAGCGTTGGTTGTATGATTCAAACTAAATCAAAAACCGAATACGTTTTGGATACCTTATCCAGAGAAGGTGGAGGGACTGGCCCGATGATACCCGGCAACCGACATGACGCCATTCAGACGCAAGGAAGCGACTGATTGACAGGCGACATGCACGGTGCTAATTCCTGCAGAAACAAAAGTGGTCTGGAAGATAAGGGGGACATCAACACGGTTCTTACACGTGACGACAGCGACCTCTTTTCTTCGGGAAAAGAGGTCTTTTTATTGCTCCAGGGACACAAACAAGACAAGTAGAGATAGAGGAAAAATACGTAGAGGGGAGTTTTGGAATCATGGCATATCGCGCATTGACTGAACAGGAAGCAGTGGAGTACGTAAAAGGAATACCGGGTCTTTTTAGCGAAGGAGCCGATCTGACCAGTCGCGAAATTGGGGATGGCAACCTTAATCTGGTTTTTGACATTCAGGAGCCGGCAACCGGTAAGAGCGTCATTGTCAAGCAAGCACTGCCTTTTGCCCGCGTCGTGGGAGAATCTTGGCCGCTTACGATTGATCGGGCTCGTATCGAGAGCGAGGCACTCCGCATTCAGCACAAATACGTTCCAGACTTGGTGCCGCAGGTGTATCATTTCGACGGGGAGCTTGCGTTGACTGTCATGGAAAACGTCGGGGACCACATCATCATGCGCAAAGGTCTGATCGAAGGAAAGCGGTACCCGCTATTTGCGAAGCAAATTGGTCGTTTTCTCGCGCAAACCTTGTTCTTTACATCCGATCTGGGCGCGCATCCGTACGATAAAAAAGCGCTAGTCGGAACATTCATAAATCCAGAATTATGCAAAATCACAGAAGACCTGGTTTTTACTGATCCGTATGAAAATGCGCCTACCAACGACTTCAATCCGTTGATTCGCCGGGAAGTCGAGGCGATCTGGAACAACAGGCCGCTGAAGCTGGAAATCGCCAAGCTGAAATACGATTTCCTTACGCGCGCAGAAGCGCTGCTGCATGGTGACTTGCATACCGGAAGTATTTTCATCACGGAAAACAGCCTGAAGGCAATCGATCCGGAGTTCGCTTACTACGGCCCAATCGGTTTTGACATTGGGGCGATTATAGCCAATCTGCTGCTCAACTACGCAGGACAGCACGGTCTGCAAAAAGATCAAGGAGAACGGGAAGCGTACCGCGAATACTTACTGGAAACGGTCGAGGATGTCTGGAATGAATTCGTTTCGCAATTCGTTCAGCTCTGGCACAAGCACGCCAAAGAACGCAGTGCCCATGTCGAGGGACTGTGGCAAAGCTACGTGAAGCGCTTGATTCAGGATACAGCAGGCTATGCCGGATGCAAAATCTTGCGCCGTGTCATCGGCTTGGCAGGTGTAGCGGATCTGAATGCCATTGAAGACGACCAGACTCGCGCAGAAGCAGAGCGTCTGGCTCTCTCGATTGGAGAAGCGCTGATTCTCGGTCGCGGCAGCATAGACGAATCGACAGATATCACGGACATCGTACGCACTGTGACCGAACGTTACTATCAGGAGGCAACGACAGTATGACAACCAGCACCCAATTGGCACCTGTTAAGTGGGAGAATGACGCATTGGTCTTGCTTGACCAGACACGTCTGCCAGTAGAAACGATCTATTTGAACTTGACTACCTCCGAGCAAGTATGGGGTTCCATCCGTCGTTTGGAAGTGCGTGGCGCACCAGCGATTGGCATGGCGGCGGCTTACGGACTCTACCTTGGGATTCGTGGCAGTGAAGCGAGTAACTACGACGAGTTTTGGCAGGAACTGAACCAGCAGGCAGACTACCTGGGCTCTTCCCGTCCGACAGCCGTGAATCTGTTCTGGGCATTGGATCGCATCAAAGCTCGTGTTGAAAAAGAAAGCGGAGCGTCGATTGCCGAGTTGAAGGCGGCAGTGCTTGATGAAGCACTGGCGATTCAAAAGGAAGACGCTGAAGTATGCCAGACCATCGGAGAACATCTGCTCACACTGTTGCATGACGGTATGGGAATTCTCACGCACTGTAATCCAGGGGCATTGGCTACAGCAGCGTACGGTACGGCTACCGCTCCCTTTTATTTGGCAAAGGAACGCGGCTGGAACCTGAAGGTGTACGCGGACGAAACCCGTCCTGTCCTGCAAGGCGCTCGTCTTACTGCATTTGAATTGCAGCAGGCAGGGATTGATGTGACGCTGATCTGCGACAACATGGCCGCGATGGTAATGTCCCAAGGGAAAGTAGAGGCTGTCATCGTGGGTACAGACCGCGTAGCAGCGAATGGCGATGTCGCCAACAAGATCGGTACGTATGGGGTAGCGGTATTGGCAAAAGCTCACGGCATTCCTTTTTACGTGGCAGCTCCCTTGTCCTCTGTTGATCTGGAGACACCGACAGGCGCAGATATTCCGATTGAAGAGCGTCCAGCCGAGGAAATTACCCATGGATTGGGCAAACAGGTGGCTCCAGACGATATCAAGGTGTACAATCCTGCGTTCGATGTAACGCCTGCGAAGTACATTACAGCAATCGTTACGGAGACAGGCATTTTCAAGCCAGAAGAGATCGGCAATAGCAAAAAATAAAAGAACTATTTTAAGCGTTCGCCCTGTTGTTACTGGCGGGCGCTTTTTGCTCATTTTGGTGTTTTCCAGTAAAATAGCCAAGAAAAGGGGAGATTCGTATGCAACCGATTCAACGGATAGCCATCAATGAAGATACGTACTTGAAACAATTAGAATTAGCTGATGCTGAGGAGTTATTTTTGCTTACGGATTCGAACCGGGAGAGTCTTATGGAATGGCTGCCGTGGCTGAATTATACGAAGAAGGTAGAGGATTCGCGCCAATTCATCCAAGCGACGATCAACCAGTACAACGATAATCGGGGCATCAACTACGGTATTTGGTACCAAGGACGTCTGGCTGGTACAGTCGGTGTACATACGGTGGATTGGATTAACAAAAAGACGTCCATTGGCTATTGGCTGGGTGCGCAATTTCAGGGCAAGGGCCTGATGACAGAAGCAGTGGCGACCTACTTGGACGTATTGATCTTCGGGTCGTGGGATTTGGAAAAAGTAACGATTCAGGCTGCTACGGAAAACTTCAAGAGCAGATCGATCCCCGAACGATTAGGGTTTCAACTGGAAGGGATACTACGCCGGAATGAATTCCTTTACGATCATTACGTGGATCATGCCACTTACAGCCTGCTAAAAGAAGAATGGCTCGACTGGAAAACCGATAAAAAATCTTAGATCGAACTGTATGCTTCGATTGACAATGAAAATTCTGTAAATTACGATGGTGAAGACAGATCAAGAGGGCTGCGTGTGATTCGCAAGCCCTTTTTTAGTCGTGCTGTTAGGTTTGAATAAATAGAGGTGATTTATATGCAGACACTTCGGCAATTATCTTGGTTTTTTCGTGCCTATTGGAAACGGTACGTCATTGGGATCTCTGTGCTGTTTATTATCGATGTGCTCATGCTTTGGCCGCCGAAATTAATTGGCGACACGGTGGATTCGATTCGCAACAGTTCCCTGACGGACGCTGACTTGACGCAAACAGTGGTCATCTTGCTCATTTTGGGTGTTAGCTTGTATGGATTGCGGTTTCTCTGGCGGTATTTGTTAAATGGAGGAGCTTTGATACTGGAGAGGACGTTGCGTGAGCGACTGTTTGCCCATTTGACGAGAATGACTCCGTCGTTTTTTCATCGCAAACGCAGTGGCGATCTGATGGCCGTCGCTACCAACGACATTCCTGCCATTGAACAAACGGCCAGTACAGGGGTGCTTACGCTTGTCGATGCGCTGTTCATGACCGTGTTAACGCTGGGCGTCATGGTGACCGCGATTGATTGGAAGCTGACGCTGGCGGCACTGATCCCGATGCCGTTTTTGGCTTGGTCAACGGCGTACTATGGAAGGTTGCTGCATGAGCGCTTTTACTTGGCGCAGGAAGCATTCGGAGAGATGAATGATCATGTCCAACAATCTGTGTCAGGCGTTCGGGTATTGAGAGCGTTTGTACAGGAAAAGGCCGATATCGAGGCGTATCGCCGGGTCAGTGAAAAAACGTTGGAGCGAAATGTGAGCGTTTCGCGGATCGACGCCCTGTTCGAGCCGACGATCGCGATTATTATTGGCTTCAGCTTTTTGATCGGGCTGGGCTATGGGACGTATTTGGTGTTCACCAGCGCCATCTCCTTAGGGGATTTGGTTGCGTTCAATTTATACTTGGGTCTTTTAATTTGGCCGATGTTCGCCTTTGGTTGGCTTGTCAATGTGTTGCAACGCGGTGGTGCTTCCCACAAGCGTTTCACAGAACTAATGGTGGAGCAGCCAGATGTGACGGAGGCAGCGAATCCGGTCACGAGCCAAATCGCCAATACTGTAGAAGCACGCCATTTTTCTTTTACGTATCCGGGCACTGACAAGCCGGCACTCACCGACATCTCGTTTCGTTTGGGTGAAGGAGAGACGCTTGGGATTGTCGGACGGACAGGAAGCGGCAAGTCGACGCTATGTCGTGCCTTATTGCATCAATATCAGATGAAGGAACAAGCTTTGTTTATCGGGGGCATCCCGATCGAAGGACTCGCATTCGATACGCTGCGGGAAAAAATCGGCTACGTGCCTCAGGAGCATCTGCT
Source organism: Brevibacillus sp. MS2.2 (assembly GCF_013284345.1). Lineage (NCBI taxonomy): Bacteria > Bacillati > Bacillota > Bacilli > Caryophanales > Paenibacillaceae > Brevibacillus > Brevibacillus sp. MS2.2. Next base: position 51,945 of record NZ_JABSUZ010000010.1, on the reverse strand, counting down.
GTTCTCACGGACGATTGTCGAAAATGTTGCATTCGGGAAACCACAAGCGACGACCGAGGAAGTGATGCATGCGTTGGAGCTTGCGGAGATGAAGAGAGATCTGGAGCAATTCAGAGATGGATTGCAAACCATGGTTGGAGAGAAGGGGGTCACCCTCTCCGGGGGGCAAAAACAGCGCATTTCCATTGCACGCGCTCTTTTGATGGATGCGGGAATCCTGATTCTCGATGATTCATTATCGGCTGTGGACGCCCGGACTGAGGAGAGCATCCTTCGTCATCTGAGACAGGAACGCGCGGATAAAACGACGATTATTACCGCTCATCGTCTGTCTGCCGTCCAGCATGCCCAACTGATTCTCGTACTGGATGAGGGGCAGATCGTCGAACGGGGGACACATGACGAGCTGATGCAGCGCAACGGCTGGTATGCAGAGCAGTACCGTCGTCAGCAGATGGAACAGGATGTGGCTGGTTGAGAGAGGGGGAAGGCGTTTCATGAGCAAAGAAAATGTATGGGGGCGTTTGACCGAGTACGCCAGGCCATTTCAAAAGCAAATACTAGGCGCGTTGTTTCTGCTCTTGCTGGGAACGAGTGCAGAGTTGGCAGGTCCTTTTTTAGCCAAGGTCATGATTGATAATCACATCCTGGCGATCCAAAAGCCTTGGTATCAACTGGACGAAGTGCCACCACAAGCAGCGGGGCAAGTCGCCTCACTGAACGGTACGAACTATATTCGTGAAGATGTTGCAGCAAAGATGGGTCTTGCTTTGGACAGTATCAAGCAAAAGGAAGTAAGCGTGCTGACAGAAGGCACGACCTATTACTTGGTTTCTGGCAAAGTAAATCCAAACACGCAGAAGCAATTCACTCCGATTGCGCCAGAAAACGGCAGGGAGCGCTTCGAGGTAACAACGAAGGATCAATCAGGTCAAAAGATGACCTCTACAGGCATTCGGCTGACCGCAGAGGAAGTCAAAGCGATGTATCAGGGGGATGTCCTGCCCATTGTCTGGCTGTCCGTAGGTTATGGAGCACTGATCTTGCTCTCTGCTGGATTCAATTACGTCCAGATTTTGTGGCTGCAAAAGATCGCTCAGCGCATCATTCAGCAAATGCGGATGAAGCTGTTTATCCATTTGCAAAAGCTCCCGGTTGCCTTTTTTGACAAAACGCCAGTAGGTGCGCTCGTCTCCCGTGTGAGCAATGATACAGAAGCCATCCGTGAGCTGTATGTAAGTGTACTCGCCACATTTGTACAAAACGGTCTTTATTTGATTGGAATCTTGATCGCACTCTACATCTTGCAGCCTGAGCTCGCCCTCTTCTGCTTTTTGACTGTGCCAGTGCTCGTACTGCTAGTCTACGTGTATCAAAAGTACAGTTCTCGCTACTATGCGGTGATTCGCGCGAAGCTCGGTGATATGAACACAACGATCAATGAAATGATCCAGAACATGACGATCGTGCAGGCTTTTCGCCGGGAGAAGGGTGTACAAAAGGAGTTCGCTGATGTAAACGAAGACTACTTCAAGGTGCGGATGAAAGAGATCAATCTGGAATCCTTGCTTTTGCGCCCAGCGGTAGATTTGATCTGGAAAGTTTCCTTGACCCTGATCGTCTGGTATTACGGCTCAACCTCCTTCCACAGCGCGATTTCCTTTGGTGCGCTTTTTGCTTTTGTTGATTACATGGGACGTTTTTTCGAACCAATCAACATGATCATGAATCGGTTGTCACAAATGCAGCAGGCGACCATTTCGGCGGGGCGCGTCTTCGAAATTATGGATGAGACCAAGGAGAAGAAAGAAACGGGTGCACAAATCGAGCGCCCGCGTGGAGAGGTTGTTTTTGATAACGTATCTTTTGCTTATCAAGGTGACGATTACGTCTTGAAAAACGTCTCCTTTACGGCGCAGCCTGGTCAGACGATTGCGTTGGTAGGACACACCGGATCGGGAAAAAGCTCTTTGATGAATTTGCTGCTCGGGTTCTATCCGGTGACGAAAGGGAGCATTTTGATCGACGGCCAAGATATGAGAAAGATTGATACGCACTCATTGCGCAGTCATGTCGGACTCGTTTTGCAGGACCCGTTCTTGTTTACGGGAAGCATTGGATTCAATATTCGTATGTACAAGGATACGATTACGGATGAAGAAGTGAAGCGGGCTGCAAAAGCCGTACGTGCTGACGAATTCATTTCCAAGCTCCCGGGTGGTTATGACGAACCAGTCGTCGAGCGAGGCATGACGCTATCCGCAGGCCAACGCCAATTGATCTCTTTTGCTCGGGCACTGGCTGCTGATCCTGCGATGCTGATCTTGGATGAAGCAACGGCAAGCATTGACAGCGAAACAGAGCTAGCCATTCAGGAAGCGTTGCATGTACTATCAAAAGGTAGGACGACATTTATCATTGCACATCGATTGTCGACGATTCAGCATGCCGACCAGATTCTTGTTTTGTCCCGGGGAGAAATCATGGAGAGAGGTACACATGATGAACTCATGGCGCAAAATGGACTTTATCAAAAAATGTATCAGCTTCAACAGGGGAGTGCTTCCGTAGAGAGTGCTTAGTAGGGAGCTAGGAAGGAGAAACAACACCATGTCACAGTCACGTTACACCTTTTGGGTGTTGATTTTGGTTGTTGGTATTGCGGGGTTAAGCCAAGGCTTGACGATCCCGATGCTGACGGTATTATTGGAAAAACAAGGTGTATCATCCGTGATGAACGGACTCAACGCCGCTGCCTTGTATATTGGGATGGTCATGGTCAATCCATTTTTGGAAATCCCACTGCGGCGGATTGGATACCGATCCACGATATTATGGGGGTTGCTGTTGGTGACAATCGCAACAGCACTCATCCCGATGTTTAGCCATTTGGCGGTCTGGTTCGTACTACGCTTACTGATGGGTGTGGGCGATAGCGGTTTACATTACGCCAGCCAGATGTGGGTGACCAAGATTGCCGCTCCCGAGAATCGTGGACGCGATCTTTCCATTTACGGGCTGGCATATGGCGTGGGCTTTAGTATTGGTCCATTAGGCTTAAGCGTGCTGCATTTGGGGATTTGGGTACCTTTTGGCGGCTTGCTCGTTCTGTATCTGATTGCCTTTTTATTATTATCCCGAATCAAAAATGAGTTCCCTGCACAGATTGAACAAACGGAAAAGAAGCAAAACAAGTATGCATTTGTTTTGCGACTTGCCTGGCTGGCGCTGATTCCTTCGTTTTTGTACGGATTCATGGAGACGTCACTCAACGGTAGTTTTCCCGTTTATGCCTTGCGTACCGGCTTGTCCGTTGAATGGGTTTCCTTGATCCTTCCGTCGTTTGTTGTGGGAAGCATTATCTTGCAGATGCCGCTGGGGGCATTGAGTGACCGCATCGGACGCAAGCAGGTCATGCTCGTGTGTGCCCTTGTAGGGGGATTGGCCTTCTTCCTGTTCCCGTTTGCAGGTGAAAACGTATGGCTGATGATGCTGTTGTTGGCCATAGCAGGAGCAGCAGTCGGTTCCTTTTACTCGCTGGGCTTGGCTTTTTCGGCAGATATTTTACCAGCATCGATGGTTCCTACCGCAGGAATTATCGCGGGCGTCAATTTTGGTGTTGCCAGTATTTTGGCTCCGAATGTGAATGGTCTGTTGATGGACGTGTGGGAGCCGTGGACGATCTTTTGGCTGATGGGATCACTGCTCATTGTTTTTGCGGCAGCATGTCTGTTTTTCAAACAAAAAGCTACCCAAGAACAGACGTATTCGATGCCGTTGCAAAAACAGGGGTAAAAACAAGGATGGATAAGCTTCGCCAAGAATTTTGGCGGGGCTTTTATTTTTATTGCCCAAAAAAAGCATAAACGGGCATCAAGGAGGGAAGCGTATGAATAGTAAGTAGAACAGCATGATTGGAAGGGGTTACCCGATGCTGACACCATGCATTTTCAGAAGAGGCATTGCCTGGATCTTATTTTTCGTGCTCAGTCTGGTAATCATCCCGTTTTTCTCAGATGACGGCCAGGCTCCGACACCGTCTGCACCTGCACCTGCCACTACAAATGCAACTTCGCAGCCATAGCTTTGCTCTTGTGTACACAGCAAAAAGACACGTCACCGACGATGGCGTGTCTTTTTGCTGTAGTATTAGCGAGTAACAAAATTTTGCGTGAAATACGGGCGGCCATCTTTCATAACGATACCAACGCCAAGCTGCTTGAATTTTGGAGAGAGCAAGTTTTGACGATGACCTGCGGAGTTCATCCAGCTTATATGGGCTTCGACTCCGTCTAGTTGGCCGTAGGCAATATTTTCACCAGCTGAGCTGTAACGAATGCCGGCTTGCTTCAAACGATCAAACGGACTTCCCGTAGATGGGGAGGTATGGTTGAAAAAGTTGTTCTGGGCCATGTCTTGGCTGTGTGCTCTGGCTACTGCTGCAACTTGTTCATCCCAAGTGATAACAGGGAGCTTGGCACGTTGCCTTGCCACGTTGAGCAAGTCCAAATTTTGTTTCTCGTATGCAAGCGCTGCTTGCTTTATTTGTGCGTCTGTCAGTTTTGGCAGTTCCGGTAATTTCGTATAGGAAATGGGATACATCAAACCAATCGCGATGGTAGCAAAATGCTCTGGAGTAGAGATACGCACTCCTGTGACCTTATTTCCACCCAACTGATCGATAGAGAAGGTGATCGCCTGATTGTTTTGGATATAGGTCGGATGAGCAAGGGTATTTTTTTGGATACGCAGACTTGGTGTGATCGTCAACGTGTTTTGCGGTGCACCCCAGCTATTTTGTAGGTCTTTGGTAGCGGAACCAATCGAGATGCCATTCAGATTCAGCTTGGCGCCATTGGTAAACAACGTCACGACCTTGCCGTTTTGTATGCCGACTTGAATGTAGTTGTTCAAATCTTGATTGTAAATCCACCATTCCACGCCCGTATGACTAGCATCAATGCGGGCCGGCTTGCCTAATGTTTGTTCTACCTGTGCGGTGCTCATTCCTAGCTGAAGGTTATAGACGTCATTCGTTTTATCGGCTGCTGCTTGAGGGACAGCAGATGCTGCTGAAACAGGAAGGACAGGGGCAACGTGGCCGAGCAGAGCCAGCGAAAGGCTCAGGGCGAGGATGCTGGTTACTTTCTGTTTACGCATGTATCTTCCTCCTCGGTTGGGATAGGATCTGCCTTGTTGGTAATGGTATCGGCAGGAAGCCGCTACAAAAATAGGGACCAAGGATGCAAAAATAAAAACCCCCGCTATAGAGCGGAGGTTACGGTCGACGATCCCGGATGACATACGTTTTGGCAATCAGATCATGCCAGCCTTGCTTACGTGGGTGCCATGCAACCCATAGATAGCCCAGTCCGAATACGAGTGAAGCAAGGAATTTGCCGATGACTTCGCGCAATAATACCTGCCCGCCTGTCAGATTGCCTCGCGTCTGTCTTGCACTGATGACACGGATGCCTGTGATCAGCTTTCCCAAGGTTTGTCCGGTCCACCAGGTCAGCAAGATCATATAGAGGAGATCAAACAACGCCTCTACCAAATCGATGAAGTGAAAAGAGGCGTAAGGAACGGCAAAAACACGCCGTAACGGATTGAAAACGAGGTAGCTAATCCCGATCAAGAACATCGAATCAAGGAGTGAGGCTACGACACGAATCCAGAAGCCTGCATACGAATGCTGTGGATGGGCTTCTTGATAGGGTTCATGGGATACAGGATCATGTGCTTTTTCATCGTCGGGAAGCTGGTTCATGATAAGCCACTCCTTTCCGTAATAACAGGCTAGGGCATGAACTGATACAGGAGGCGAGGTGAACTTTGGCGATCCCATATTCGATTGAGACCAAGTGGATCAGGATTCGACCAGTACTGCTTCATACTGAATAACAGCTTGCTGATGGAGAGCTGGTCTGCATAGCGAATGACCATGGCTTCTTTTTCACCAGACAAAGAGAGAGCGTAGCGTGTCGCTTCCTCCAAATCACCGAATTCATCGATGAGCCCCAGTCGTTTTGCTTGCTCACCGGAATAGACACGGCCGTCAGCGATTTCCAGCACGCGTTGGCGGGAGAGGTTGCGGCCCTTCACGATGACGTCGACGAAATTGTTGTAGCTTTCGTTGACAAGTGTTTGGAAAATGTGCCGTTCTGGGTCCGTCAGTGGCCGGGCTGGACTGCCAATATCCTTGAAGCGCCCGCTTTTGATCGCGTATTGATGTACACCCAGCTTGTTCGCAGCTTCACTATAGTTAAACAGGTTGAAAATGACCCCGAGACTACCGGTCAGTGTGTTGGGATTGGCAAAAATCGCATCGCCTGTTGTGGCCAAGTAATAGCCGCCTGAGGCTGCTGTGGAACCCATGCTGACGACAATGGGAAGATTGCGAACCTGCTTGAGCCGTAGCAAGCGTCTGTGTAGTTCATCTGTGGCGACGACCTCTCCACCTGGACTATCAATGCGAAGGACCACGGCTTTCACCATCTGATCCTCTTCAATTCGGCGGAGCTGTTCAGTCAATAGTTCCGTCATCGAAGGCAGCCCAGAGCTATTTTGTTGCCCCGAAATAACGCCGTTCACAAAGAGTTGTACAACTTTGCTGTTGCCATACCCCGATACCACATTTTCTTCCCAGGCGAACCCAGGATGGTCGACGAGATCTGTATAAGTCCCGTAAATACCCTCCACCAAAAGCCCGAATAGAAAAACGACCAGTACAATTACGAGAGCGACCCACTTTTTTCGATGCATGAAAACCACCTCGCACTTAGCATGAGCCGTCGAGGGCAGAGTTACGCATGGAACGAGCATTGGAAAAAATGGGATGGACGCGACCGTCTACGAGGAAGGAAACCAAAGGCTGAACAGTAAATTCATGCAATCTTTAGACTATTGCGGTAAAATGTAATCACAAGGACTACAAGCTTGTTTTATCGTAATAGGGGGACAGACAAATGATTATACAGGTGTCGGATTTGACGAAGAACTACGGCGATCTGAAAGTGTTGAAGGGCATTACGACTCAGGTAGCAGAAAAGGAAGTAGTCTGTGTCATTGGTCCGTCTGGCTCGGGCAAGAGCACGTTTTTACGTTGCTTGAATCAGTTGGAGGAAATGAGCAGCGGAAAAATTGTCATCAACGGACATGATTTGTCAGACCCCAAGACCGATATCAATAAAGTCAGAGAAGAGGTCGGGATGGTCTTTCAGCGCTTTAATCTCTTTCCGCATAAAACAGTGCTGGAAAACGTCATGCTGGCCCCTGTAAAAGTGAAGAAAATGTCCCAGGAAGAAGCCCGCAAGCAAGGCTTGGCTCTCTTACAGAAGGTTGGGCTTCAGGATAAGGCAGATGTGTATCCCGAGCGGCTGTCTGGCGGGCAGATGCAACGAGTCGCAATCGCAAGGGCGCTTGCCATGAATCCAAAGGTTATGCTGTTTGATGAGCCGACATCCGCCCTAGATCCGGAGCTGGTAGGTGAGGTGCTTGCCGTCATCAAAAATTTAGCCAAAGAAGGCATGACAATGGTGATCGTGACACACGAAATGAATTTTGCCAAGGAAGTGGGCGACCGAATCATTTTTATGGATCAAGGTATCATCATGGCAGAAGGACATCCCAGTGAGGTTTTTGGCAATAACGTTAACGATCGCTTGCGTTCGTTCTTGGGCAAGGTATTGGCGTAAAAAAGAAGGGCACCAGTTGCTTCGTTTCGCTTCAGGAAAACGAGGCACTGGTGCCGTATTATTTTGCTGCATCCAACAGTTGACTGACGGTGACAAATCGATAGCCCTGCGAACGCAAATCTGTGATGAGCTCCCGGAGTGCAGCGACTGTTTGCCGTTGGTTTAGACCCCCATCATGAAACAGGATGATATCCCCGGAGGAGACATTGCTCTTTACGCTTTTGGCAATGACGTTACCCGTGCGTGCCAAAGACCAATCACGAGGATCAATCGACCAGTGAATGATGTCGTAGCCACTGGACTGAACCGCATTCATGACGTCATGTGTCAGGATGCCGTAGGGAGGACGGTAGTATTGCGCCAAAATGCCGGTCGTTTTCAAAATGGAGCGTTCTGCATGCTTGATTTCTTCGTACACTTCATGCTCGGTCAGCTTGTTCAGATCAAAATGGTGGTAGCCGTGGTTGCCGATTTCATGCCCAGCCTTGTAAATCCACTGCATGACCTTTGGATGCTTGTCCACTTGGGAGCCAAGGACAAAAAACGTAGCGCGAACATTGTACTGATGCAGCACTTCAAGAATTTTGGGCGTATAGATAGCATCGGGCCCATCATCAAAAGTGAGAGCGACGACCTTTTTCTCTGTGTCAATTCTGTGGATCGGCTCATACGAAGGCAGTGTTTGCTGGGCAAAAGCAGGTAGGGTGCCGTAGCCAAGAAGGCAGGCGAAAAGCAAAGCGTATCGTATGCATTTGCGCATGAACAATCGCCTCCTTCTTCTGGGATGTGATTAGGTTCACCTCCTGTCAGGGAAAACATGCTACCAAAAGAAAACAGCGGTCAGAGTAGGTGGCGATTATGTTAAAATGGAAGAACCGTACATAGGAGAGGAGAGAGTTTGGTGGAACTCCGCGGTATTTTGCAAGGACTAACACACGAGTACCATGGAGGGGACAAGCCGGTAGACTACTATTTGAATATCGGTGAAGATCGCCTTCCGCTTAATGAATGGCTGGGCAGTGAATTGACGATTTCGTTTTTAGGCGAAAAAAATTGCATTGCCTGTGGCCGCAAAACAAACAAGACGTTTAACAGCGGGTATTGCTATCCCTGTTTTACCAAACTGCCGGAAAATGACTTATGCATCGTCAAGCCGCATGAATGTCATTTTGACTTGGGGACTTGCCGGGATGAGAGCTTCGGCGAGAGATATTGCATGATTCCTCATTTTGTCTATCTGGCAGTGTCAAGTGATATAAAGGTAGGATTGACTCGCAAGCATAATGAATTGAGACGCTGGGTGGATCAAGGCGCAATTCGCGCGATTCCGATTGCGGAGGTTCCGACTCGTCGGATGGCTGGGGAGCTTGAATTCCACTTGAGCCAGTTTTTGCCGGACAAGACCAACTGGCGCAAAATGCTTAAAGGAGATGTGAAGGAAATCGACTTGCTCGCCATGCGTGACGAAGTGTACGGTCATTTTCCTGAACAGTTTAAAGCATTCCAATATCGCGAGGACGAATGGGTAGATATTGCCTATCCGATCTTGGAGTCACTGGATAAAATCAATTCCAAGTCACTTGATAAAGAAGAACAGCTCGGCGGTCGATTGATCGGTGTGAAAGCACAGTATTTGATCTTTGATAATGGTGTATTCCAGGCGAGAAAGCACGCTGGCTACCAAGTGGAGATCAAAGCGAAACCATCTGCATAATGACGTGCAAACTCCTCACACTAGGACATGTGAAGGAGGATGGGCAGATGGATGAGCACATTGAGTACACCATGCCGTTAACCGGGACACTGGCTGAGGCTGTGGAAGACCAGAATGCCAAGCAACTAGGGGTGCCCTATTCGCCACTTTCGCAAATGTGGCAGGTAAATCCGGATGCTCGGACGAATGAAGAAGAGACTGCGAAAAGCAGGCGCAATGAAAGCAACATGCCGCAATAGCAGCTTACGTATGAACGACAGCCAGAAGACAGGGATGGCTGTCGTTTTTGTTTAGCACGGTGAATACGTGAGGAGGCAGAGGTATGCAAGTCTGGTTGCATTCTTTTTGGGTAGCGATGGTGCTAATCGGTTGCATGTGGGGGATGTACGAAGTCGGGGCAAAGCAGATCGGAAATATGAATACGAAAAAAGCGGCACTTGAAACGCCGGTTACTACCATACAAGCGAGTCAGAGGTTGGTGGACCGTGACGCCGTTGTTGAAGCGTTTGAGCGGACAGACGACAAGGGTGTAGGCCTCGAGTATAACGAAGCTGAGCTGTTACAATTGCAAAACGATCCGGACAACCATAACTACAAAAAAGTTCTCCGCCGTTTTGTGCAGAGTGAGTTGAAAACGGAAATCGAGAGCTTTCAAACGATAGGCAGTCAATTAAATCCCAGGAGAATTCTTGTAGCGACGACAGACGGCATGCTGTACGAGGTGAGGATGAAAAAAAGGAGTAATCATCGGCAAATGTGGACGGTAGAAGGGTATAACATGACGGCTGGATATAGGACGGATGTGGAGCAAGAGCAAGACCTGCTGCCGGAAGATATGTATCCAACCTATCGTGTGATGGAGCTAGCCGAAGCCGATTTGCAAATCCAAGCGTGGGCGAAGCCGCTTATTCAAAACAGTCAGGGCCATACATTTCACAACACTCTAAACGGCAAAACCTATCTCTTGATCAAATCATCCCAGAGCGAAACAGATTCGGTGGAGATTGAGGGAATAAGAATCTGGGTGGAAGAAATGCTCGTCCATTATCAAACATATGAATTTGGAGAAGGGGCAGATCGGTCCATACTTAATAACTACTTGCTGATTGAAGTGCCGGAAACTACAGAATCTGACGTGACGTTTTACAATACGGTAACCGTTGTACGCTAGGTGTACTTCTTTTACAATGAAAGAAACAACGACATAAACCAAAAGTGAGGAAATACATATGACGATGAAAGCCTACCTATACAACAAATGTGATACTTGCCGCAAAGCGAAAAAATGGCTCACGGATCAAAATTTTGGCTTCGAAGAAATTCCGATTGTGGAAGCTCCGCCGTCCAAAGAAGAGCTGCGCCAAATTTGGCAGACAAGCGGCCTCGACTTGCGCAAGTTTTTCAATGTGAGTGGTGTTCATTACCGCGAGCTTGGCTTGAAGGACAAGCTTCCTACGATGACCGAGGATGAAATGCTTGAGCTATTGGCTTCCAATGGCAAACTGATCAAACGGCCTCTTATCGCTAGCGATCGTACTGTAACCCTTGGTTTCAAAGAAGAAGAACTGGAGAAGGCTTGGGGAGGGAAGGCATGATGCGCCAACCTTCTAAAAGACTGAACCATCTTTCCGCCGATATTTTTTCAGAGATGGAGGCTCGCAAAAGGGAGGTTGCCAAAACAAGAACGGTATACGACTTGAGCATCGGCAGTCCTGATCAGCAGCCTGACGAGAAGCTATTGCAAACGTTAATCCATTCCATCCAGCAACCAACTGCTTTTCGCTATCCATTGAGCGATGGAACGGCGGCCTTCCGGGAAGAGGTCGCCCGCTGGTATCAATATCGTTTTGGGGTGGAGTTGGCATCAGATGGGGAGGTACATTCCTTGATGGGGTCCCAGGATGGTTTGGCTCACTTTGCTTTGGCATGGACCGATCCTGGAGATATCGTCCTCGTACCTGATCCTGGGTATCCGATCTACGAAGGCAGCGTTCATTTGGCGGGAGCGGTACCTTACCGGATGCCTTTGCGGGCAGAAAATGAATTTTTGCCAAAGCTGACAGACATTCCAGAGGAGATAGCGGCTCGTGCAACGTTTATGATTCTGAACTATCCGAATAATCCGGTTTCCGCGGTCGCTACCCTTGCCTTTTTTGAAGAGGTCGTGGCTTTTGCCAAGCGGTTTGACATTATTGTGGTTCATGATTTGGCCTATTCGGAGATGGTGTTTGACGGCTACCAAGCGCCGAGCTTTTTGCAAGTGCCAGGAGCAAAGGAAGTGGGAATTGAATGTAACTCGTTTTCCAAGAGCTTCAACATGGCAGGTTGCCGGATCGCTTACGTTGTAGGAAATGCAGACATCATCAAGCCGCTTGCGATTGTGAAATCCAATATCGATTACGGTGTCTTTTTGCCTGTACAGCAAATGGCCATTGAGGCTTTGCGAAAGGATCGGGAATCGGGTGGGAAAAACACGGTTGCGCCTGTCTATCAGGAACGGCGTGATGTGTTGCTGGGGGCATTGGCAAAGGCAGGGTGGAGCATTCCATCTCCAAAGGCGACCATGTTCGTCTGGGCAGCAGTACCGAATGGTTGGACGTCACGAGAGTTTGCCTTTGCTTTACTGGAGAAAGCCGGAGTCGTGGTCGTTCCGGGAAGTGCCTTCGGTGAAGAAGGAGAAGGGTATGTTCGAATTGCTCTCGTCCAACCTCCCGAGATCCTTTTAGAGGCTGTGGCTGCCATCGATCAATCCGGGATTCTTCACATGAAAGCAAGCGTGTAGCGGTTGAAGTTAAAATAGAGGGGATGAGCTTTCATGCGTTTGCGCGAAGAAATGCCTGACTTTCCTGGGATTACGGAGTGGATCAACGGGCAGGTAACCAAAGCTGATTTAGTTGGAAGTCCAGTCTTGGTGCATATTTGGTCCGTCAGTTGTTACATGTGCAAGGAATCAATGCCAAGCATGAACGAATGGCGAGATCAATACGCTGCTAACGGTTTGAAGGTCATTGGAATTCATATCCCTCAATCGGAAAAAGATACACACATTGAGATGATCAAGAAGGCGATTGCAGAACAACATTTGACACACCCTATTGCAATCGATAATGATAGAGAGACAGTCGATGCATTCCAGAATGAATACGTCCCCGCTTTTTATTTGTTTGACGAGGCTCTTCAGTTACGTCATTTTCAGGCAGGAGAGAAGGGTCTCCAACTGGTAAAAAAACGCTTGTTCAGAATTTTGGGGATCGAAGAGGAATCCTAGAATGTTCGTCTAATTATGTATGTGTAATGGATTGTACCCGATAGGAGGATATGTAAACGATGGAATTCCCGAAAAATCTACGTTACAGTGAAGAGCATGAGTGGGTGCGAGTAGAAGGAAACAAGGCGTACATCGGAATCACTTCTTTTGCTCAATCAGAGCTGGGTGACATCGTGTTTGTCGAGTTGCCTGAGGTAGGCGCGACAATCCAACAGGATGAGCCGTTTGGCAGCGTGGAATCGGTAAAAACCGTTTCTGAACTGTACGCTCCTGTAACTGGTAAAGTAGTAGAAGTAAATGGCGAACTGGAAGATGCACCTGAACTGGTTAACTCCTCGCCATACGAGCAAGCATGGATGATCGTCGTCGAATTGTCTGATACGGCTGAGTTGGACAAGCTGATGGATGCAGACAAATACGAAGCGATGGTAAAAGAATAGGAAACAAAAAAGCCGGGGCTTTTGTGCTCCGGCTTTTCTTTATTGCTGGACGGACTACTCCAGCTTGAATGTTCGTACTGCATCATTAAGCTCTTCTGCCATTTTCGCCAGCATTGTTGCAGCTGAAGAGATTTCCTCCATGGAAGCGGTTTGTTCTTCCGCTGCTGCTGCAACCGTTTGAGAGTTGCCGGCTGATTGTTCTGCGATTTGTGTAATATGGGTAATGGCGGATACAATCGTTTGCATTTGCTGACTGATCTTGCTCATTTCCGTTGTCACTTCATTCATGCGGACGAGCAGCTCCGATGTGGAGCCAGTAATTTGCTCAAAAGCATTTCCTGTTGAGCGAACGAGAGTCATGCCTTCTCCCAAAATAGAAGAGCCATGATTCATTGCCGCGATCGCTGAGCCTGTATCCTGCTGAATCACGGTAACGATGTGACTGACCTGCTCGGCGGCTGAGCTCGACTGCTCAGCCAGTTTGCGCACCTCGTCGGCTACAACTGCAAAGCCTCGTCCTTGTTCTCCGGCGCGAGCCGCTTCAATAGCGGCGTTCAGAGCAAGCAGGTTGGTTTGATTGGCGATCGTCGTGATGAGTGAGATCATTTCTCCAATCTCTTGGGAGCGTTGGCCGAGCGTATTGACAATGGTAGAAGTCTTGGCCATTTGACTATGGATTACATTCATGTGCTCGACTGTTTTGGCTGCCATCTGATTGCCATCTGTGGCTTGGCGGTTCGCTTCTTGTGTAGAGAGATTTACATCCTCAATGCCTTTTTCCATCTCTTCGATGTGTACGGCAATCTCGTTGATGACTTCATAGCCTTGAACAGTCGCATCCACTTGCTGCTCCGTACCGTAGGCAATTTCTTGAACGGATTGTGCGATTTGCTCTGTTGCTTTGCTCGTCTGTTCCGCACTTGCCATCAATTGCTCAGACGTAGCAGCGACCTGCTGAGCGTTGAAGCTGACTTGACCCAGCGTTTCGCACAAGGTTGCCGTCATGGAGTTGAAGCGATTTGCCATAACCCCCATCTCGTCGGCAGTCTGAATATCCATGGAAGCGGTAAAATCGCCATTGGAGAGGGCATGCGCCAGCTGGTTGGCGCGATCGATTTGTTTGGTCAAGTATTTGCTGAAGTAATAAATGACAGCAATCATGATCAACAGACCGATCAGACTCACCATACAAAGCTCAAAGAACAAGTCGTAGAGTGGATCGGCAATTTCCTTTTCTGGCATCACGAGAGCGATTGTCCAGTTTGTATCACCTAACTCTTGAAAGTAAACACGATTGATCCCGTTTTCATCGTTAAACGTCTTCATTCCTGACTTCTCTTCTAGAAGAGAAGGACCTATTGCTGCCAAGGAAGCATTATCGTCAGATTGAACGGAATGATTCATCAGCTTGTCTGCTTGAGGATGAGCGAGGTATCTCCCTTTTTGATCCACCAAAAAGGCCCAGCCCGTTTCGCCTACTTTTGTACTGGAGACGAGCTTTTCCACGTCAGTGAGTGTAATATCGTCTGTGGCTACACCCAGAAGCTTTTTATCCGGCGTGTAAAAAGGAGCGACTACCGTCACCATGGAGACCTTGGAAACCTCGTCAAAGTACGGCTCGGAATAATCGGTTTCCTTCTTGGTCGAAATACCGACCTTGTACCAGTCTTGATTTGGATAGTTATAGGAATCGCTGCTGTACTCAGCTGTAATGGTAACCTTGCCGTCGGTCTTTGCCCCGTAAGTAGCAACGAGTTTCTTGTTCGGGTCAAAAGCGTAAGGTTCCATGAAAATTCCCATTCCAACCGTCGTATCATTAATGAGAACAGTTTTGGACAGCAGGGAATTTAACTGCTCCAGCGAATGTGTAACAGGACCCATCTCAATAAAGCGAGCCATACTCAGCGTTACCTTGCTATGGGCTTCCAGTTGCTTTTCCACATTACTGCCGACCATATCTAGTTGATAATTCATTTTGTCCTCAATTTCCCGATTGAGTTGGTCGACAGAGAACCAGAAACCGATACCCACGACGAGCAAAAGAGTCAAAATAATGACAGGCAGGGTAATGGTCAGTGTTCGAGCACGAAGACTTTTGAAACGAAACATGGAACCGCTCTCCTTTTGAAGTTTTGCTAAAATGATTATTATTCCTTATTATCGGATAGATTAAGACTATCTTGTATGATGGATTTAGGCAAACGAGGGAAAATATTCATACTAATCAGAAAATGTTGCAGGGATCTAAGTAAATCGAGTAAAATGGATAAACCAAATCTTTATGCGATTTCCTTCATTGGTATCATTTGCGGGTGGAGTGTTAGTGGGAATATAGGCTACAATGCGGATACAGACAAAGTTTCGACCAAAAAACGGACATGGACGTTTCATTTGGCGAATAGGGAGGGAGACTATATGAGTTTTTGTTGTGGTGCTGGAATGGTAGGTTCCGTAGGCTCAGTCCGTCATTATAAAACGCTTGTACACAATGTCCCGATCATGTTTTGTCCTGTATGTGACAGAATTGAGGTTCATCCCGGTATTGAGGGAGAATACGAAATTTTAGTAGAATATGCTCAGGGAGATCAGGCTCCAGAAGTGGATTTTGCTGACTTTGTGAGTGTTGACAATACATCCGAGTTGTTTGAGAATTGTACCATGACGGATGAAGCGGCCAGCTTCGCCGAAGTATTAAAGCAGCAGATCGATATTTCACTTGATCTGCTCGGGGTCGCCAAGGAGTTACAGGATGACGACTGGCGGGAAGCATTGATGATTCGTTTAAGACGGTTAAGCGAGCGATTGAAGCAGTACAATAAAAGAAAAGCTAATGTCGCACAAGAACGCATGACCTGAGTTGACGTGGGAGGCAGTGTGAATGTTTCATTTGAAAGCCGTTCACCACATCGCATTGAATTGTAGTGATGTGGTGAAGGTAGCTCGTTTTTTTAAGGACATTTTGGAAGTCCCTATCCCGGAAGAGAATATGACGGAAGGAGCACCTGTCTACTTTCAAATTGGCACATACACACGGATCGGTCTTCATCCTCATGGCGGGGAAGCTGGGAAAGGCGGCGTAGGGCAGGTCGATCATCTTGCCTTCTCTGTGCAGAGCCGAGCCGAGCTGGACTATCTGGTCGATAAGCTGGAGGCAGAGAATATTTGCTATCGTGGCCCAATTACACAGCCTACTAGCTATAATTTGTATTTTGAGACACCCGATGGTCACCACCTTGAGGTGCGACTCGATAAAGACGAGTTTGATGAGTAGTGTTTCCGAAAAGCATCTGCGTAAAGCGGATGCTTTTTGTTTTTGCCATCTTACTGCTGTGGTGCTGAAAAAGGTTGTGGATGATCTTCCTAAGTTTTAAGAGGTGGGACGAACACACAAAACCTGGTGAGAAGAAAAAGCACAGGGCTCGTAGACCTTGACAACGCCTACCCAGTCGGAACGTAAAAAAGGGGACCCGGTTGTCGAACACTTCTTCCCTGAGAAACGTCCGCCCGTAGGGTGGCTTTGGCTCGACGGTCCCCTTTTTTAAGTGGAGACGGCCAGTCAATCCCCCTTGTTGGCGTGTCAGAGTCGAAGAGAACTGTGCTTTTTCTTCTCCTCCACTATGCTGACTCAAACGACCTTTCTAACAATGTCGAGAAAAACATGGCTCCCATGACAACAGCCGACAGCGCCTCTCATTCCTCGCCAAAGGATTCGACCTGACAGGCCACGAACCCAATTGGGAAGAGAGGGGTGGCGTGCAGATGATCGGAATGGGCAGACTGCTTTTTGAACTGGGCGAGCGACTGCAAGGAAAAGCACACTTGCGATTCATAACAGCAGGATGGGAGCGCAGAATCAGAATTGTAGTGGATGATTCACCGTCACAGTGGCAATTGACAATAGCAAAAGGCGTTGCATCCTGGGAGGTATGGACAGAAGAGCAGCCTGCCGATCTGATCATCAGGGGAGAGGAAAAACAAATGCACATGCTGTTCGGCGGCGATGAGCTCGTCTATGCTCTCGCCAAAGAAAAGGTGCAAATAGCAGGGCCATTGCGCGACCAATTGAAGCTCGATGCCATTTTGCGACTGACCTGTCGGTGAACTGTCTTATTGGGCAGTGTGATATAATAGGAAGAAACGGTTTTGGAGGAGGCGCTTTGATGTCTACTGTAATGTCGTTGCAACAGACGGTTGCCGCACGTAAAGATGCTATTGCCGAAACATTCCGTCATTTGCATGAGAATCCGGAGATAAGCTGGAAGGAAGTAGAAACGACTCGCTATTTGGCGGAACGCATGCGTGCCTTGGGACTGCGTGTCACGACTTTTGACGATTGTACAGGATTAGTAGCTGAATGGGGCGAAGGGAAGCCAGTTGTCGGCTTGCGCACAGATATCGATGCGCTCTGGCAAGAAGTCAACGGGGAATGGCGCGCGAATCATTCCTGCGGTCATGACGCCCATATGACGCTGATCGTGGAAACGGTAGAAGCATTGGTTGCCGCTGGATATCAACCCCCGGGAACATTAAAAGTATTGTTCCAACCAGCAGAAGAAAAAGGAACGGGAGCATTGAAGCTGGTGGAGAAGGGTGTCGTCGATGACATTGATTATTTGTACGGTGTTCACCTAAGACCGATTCAGGAGATGGCAAATGGAACGGCTGGACCTGCTATCTACAACGGAGCGGCCATGTTTCTCTACGGGGAAATCACAGGAGTTGCTGCGCACGGAGCGAGACCGCATCTCGGGATCAATGCGATAGAAGTAGCGGGAGCGATTATTTCTGGACTCGGACATATACATATCAATCCAATGGTGCCTGCCACCGTCAAAATGACCATGCTGCAAGCCGGGGGAGAGAGCTACAACATTATTCCGGACAAGGCGCGTTTTGCTCTCGATCTGCGAGCACAGACCAATCAGGCGATGGATGACCTGGTGAATCGAGTTCGTCAAATGATCGACGGAGTTGCAGAGTCTTTTCAGGCACGCATAGAGGTAGAGGCCGGGTCACGCATGGTAGCGGCAGAGGTCGATGAGCAAGCGAAGGCATTTATGGAGGGTGCGATCGTAGATGTGCTCGGTCAAGAGAATTTGCGTGCGGCGCCTGTCAGTCCGGGAGCGGAGGATTTCCACTACTATACGGTGGAGCGTCCTCATATCAAGGCGACGATGCTGGCTCTTGGATGTGATTTGGTGCCAGGGCTGCATCATCCGCTGATGCATTTTGACGGCTCTGCATTGGAAAAAGGTGTGGCGATTTTGTGTCAAACAGTCGTAAAAACGTTTGAAAATACGTAAATCTTTATGCCTTGTGAGAGCAACACTAAGAGAGTAAACTCTTGGTGTTGCTCTTTTTGTGGGGAAAATGTCCCTGCGTACCTCACGGATAGCCGATAGACTGATTGGTTTGTGGACAAAATACTGCTGTTGGGGAATAATACGCATGAGGAGGGTTATTCACACATTATCCATAAGAGATTATAAAATTATGTAGCTTATTTAGCTAAATGTGATATACTAATTACAAATCGAGCGACAATTAGAAAGTCACAATAAATGATACACATTTTGGGAAGGAGATCGTTCACACATGGAAACCAATACGGTTCAAAAGCTTACTGACATTCTTGGAGCTACGAAAGTGTATCATAACTTGCCTGTAGCTAATCTTGTTGAGATGGCAGTGAAGCGTGGCGAAGGGATTTTGACCGATAAGGGGGCGCTCAATGCGCTAACAGGGAAGTTTACCGGCCGTTCGCCAAAGGACAAATTTGTGGTGGACGAAGCTTCCGTACACGATAAAATCAACTGGGGTCCGGTTAACCAACCTATCAGTACCGAAAAATTCCAAGCACTTCAACAAGACGTGCTCCAATACTTACAATCAAAAGATGAACTGTTTGTCTTTGATGGCTTTGCAGGGGCAGATACAACCTATCGTCTGCCAATCCGCGTAGTGAACGAATTCGCTTGGCACAACCTGTTCGCACGTCAGTTGTTCATCCGTCCGTCCGAAGAAGAACTGGCTGCGCACGAATCAGAATTCACGGTTATTTATGCCCCTAATTTCAAGGCCAATCCTGCGGTACACGGCACGAACTCCGAGACATTCATCGTATTGAGCTTTGAGCAAAAGACAGTCTTGATCGGTGGCACTGAGTATGCTGGCGAAATGAAAAAGTCGATCTTCAGCGTAATGAACATGCTGCTTCCAGAGCGCAACGTACTTTCGATGCACTGCTCTGCGAACGTAGGGAAAGACGGAGACGTTGCCCTGTTCTTCGGATTGTCCGGTACAGGAAAAACAACGCTGTCTGCTGACCCGGACCGTTTCCTGATTGGTGACGATGAGCACGGCTGGTCTGACAATGGCGTGTTCAATATCGAAGGCGGATGCTATGCAAAATGCGTCAAGCTGTCTGAAGAAGGCGAACCGCAAATCTGGAAAGCAATCCAGTTCGGTACTGTACTTGAAAATGTAGACGTAAACGAAGCGACTCGTGTAGCAGACTACGATAGCACCAAATATACAGAGAATACACGCGCTGCGTACCCAGTGGAAGCAATTCCGGGTGCTGTGATTCCAGGCGTGGGCGGGCAACCAAATGTCATCGTCTTTTTGACAGCCGATTCGTTCGGTGTATTGCCTCCAATCTCCAAGCTGAATAAAGAGCAAGCCATGTATCACTTCCTGTCTGGCTACACCAGCAAAATGGCCGGTACAGAGCGTGGCGTAACTGCTCCGCAAACAGAGTTTTCTACTTGCTTCGGATCTCCATTCTTGCCACTGCATCCAGTAGTATATGCAGAAATGCTCGGTAAGAAGATTGACGAGCGCAAGGTTCAAGTATACCTGGTGAACACTGGTTGGACTGGTGGCCCGGTAGGTGTTGGGCAACGTATGAAGCTGTCCTACACGCGTGCGATGGTAACAGCAGCGTTGAACGGTGAGCTGGAAAAAGTAGACTTTGTAGCTGACGAGATTTTCGGGGTACAAGTACCGACTTCTTGCCCGAACGTTCCTGCTGAAGTTCTGCAACCACGCAATACATGGGCAAACAAGGAAGATTATGACAAGCAAGCGGCTGATCTGGCTGCACGCTTCATTGAGAACTTCGAGAAGAAATTCCCGAATGCAGCAGATATTGCAAATGCGGGTCCAAAAGTAAAGTAATCGTATACAAAAGAAACGGGTAGACAATGGGTCTATCCGTTTTTTCTTCGTGATAAATATAAAAAACCGTCAGCGAGTGACTGACGGCCTTGGATAGGACATTTACTTGGTGGCATCGAAAACTTTCGAAGTATTGACTGGTACAACTTTTCCATTTGACTGACGGAAAAGAGTCAGGTAAGCTTCCGAAGGGAGCCCTTCAATAGTGTGATAGCGATACATAACGAGAGACTCCTGCTCACTCGTTCCTGTCAGATTGACATAACCTTTGGACACGACTTCTTTCTCAGGAGAGCAATCGTACAAGCTGCCTTTTACGTTCGAAGGGTCACAAGGAAGCGGTAATGTTTCTTTGGCCTGTTGGACAATTGCTTCTGGAATAGAGCTGCCAACAGTAGTTCCACCGGTGCTACCGCTATTGCCAGAGAAACGGACAGCAGGAGTTTTGTTATCCCATTCCTGCTTAATGCCGAGTGCATTGGCAACAGTCGCTACAGGTGCATAGACGTTTCCATTATATATGAGTGGTTCTGCTTTCGTTTTGACGACCTGGTCATTGACTATCAATTTAATGTTGGAGAAGCGGGCAGATATTTTCTATGTACCTGTTTTTGCGAAGACTGTTGTGGCACCTACGAGTAGTAAGACAGTAGCTAGTCCAATTGCGAGTTTCTTGTTACTCTTTTTCAACATGATCCATCCCTCTCCAGTTATCCAGTGGTGTTTTTTTACAAAAAGTACCTGGAGTTTAGCTGGGAAATGTATGTCAAAAAGTTACAAAGGGAAAAATGCAGCGGAGGCAAGAATATTTAGGAAGGATTCATGCGCAAAAACGGACTTTCTAAATATAATGATATAAAAAATACAGATATGTTTCATTCCTTGATTTATAATTATTCTTATTATAAGATAGTTATTGAGAATGGATTGAGAATTTACCAACTCACTTTTGACGTGTATGGAGGGAATTCAGATGACAGCAGTACCGCATTTGCAAATAAAAAACCTTCGCGCCAAGATCGAGGACAAAGAGATCCTCAAAGGCCTGAATTTGGAGATCAAGGGCGGCGAAGTGCACGCGATCATGGGACCTAATGGTACCGGTAAATCGACATTGGCATCCACGCTGATGGGTCACCCAAAATATGAGGTAACCGATGGCGAAGTGCTGATCAATGACGAAGACTTGTTGGAAATGGCTGTAGACGAGCGCGCACGTGCAGGTCTGTTCCTGGCGATGCAATACCCGTCCGAAATCAGCGGTGTAACGAACTCTGACTTCCTGCGTTCTGCGATCAACGCACGTCGTGGCGAAGGAAACGAAATCTCCCTGATGAAATTCATCCGTGAGATGGACAAAAAGATGAACACGCTGGAAATGGATGAGTCTTTCTCCCACCGTTACCTGAACGAAGGTTTCTCCGGCGGTGAGAAAAAGCGTAACGAGATTCTGCAAATGATGCTCTTAGAGCCAAGCATCTGTATTTTGGATGAAATCGACTCCGGTTTGGACATCGATGCATTGAAAATCGTTGCAGCTGGTGTAAACGAAATGCGCTCCGCAGACCGCGGATTCTTGATTATTACGCACTACCAGCGTTTGCTGAACTATGTAAAGCCTGACTTCGTACACGTCATGATGCAAGGTCGTATCGTGAAGTCCGGTGGTCCTGAGCTGGCTGAACGCCTGGAGGCAGAAGGCTACGACTGGATCAAGGAAGAGCTCGGCATCGAGGACGAAACCGTAAACGCCAACGTGTAGGATGAAGGAGGCAGCAGTGAAATGAGTGTGGATGTACAGCTACGCTTCGATTCCGAGGCGATCACCCAGTACTCCAAAGCTAATCAGGAGCCTGCCTGGTTCCTGGAAAAGCGCCTCGCTGGACTGAAGGCGGCGGGAGAGCTGACGCTCCCTGCCTTGGAGAAAACGAAGATTGATAAATGGAATACCGTTGATTTCGATCCGTTCCAAACCACTGCGAAGGTGGCAGCGGCGAATGAACTCAGCGATTTGGTAAAAGCACAAATCGATGTCGACAGCGTGAAAAACCTGTTGGTACAAAAAAATGCTTCTACCGTTTTTCAAGCAGTATCCGATGAGCTGAAGGCACAAGGCGTGATCTTCACGACCTTTGCTGATGCACTGCAAACACATGGCGATCTCGTGCAAAAGTATTTGTTGAACGTTATCGCACTTGATGAGCACAAGCTGACTGCTCTGCATACTGCAGTAGTGAATGGTGGCGTATTCCTCTACGTTCCGAAAAACGTGGAAGTAGATGTTCCACTGCAAGCTGTGTATGAAATCGCAGGCGACAACGCTCTGTTGGCTCCACATGTTTTGATCGTGGCAGAAGCGAACAGCAAAGTAACCTACGTGGATACATATGTATCTGGCGAAGGCAAAAGCATGGTTGCGAACAGCCTAGTTGAAGTATATGTAGGCGCGGGCGCATCTGTGCAAGTAGCTTCTGTACGTTCTCTGTCTGTAGACGTTCACGACTACAGCTTCCGTCGTGCAACTGTTGAGCGCGATGGAAAAATGGAATGGATTTTGGGTGAGATGAACGATGGCAACACTGTTGCTAACAACACCACCATCCTGAAGGGAACTGCTTCGATCGCAGAGACCAAATCCATTTCCGTAGGTACTGGTTCCCAACGCCAAAATCTCACTTCCCAAGTTCAGCATATCGGTACGCACACAGAGTCTGACATGGTGAGCAAGGCTGTTATGACGGATGAAGCAGTGAGTATCCTAAACGGTATCACGAAAATCGAAAAAGGCGCTGAAAAGGCAAACGGCGTACAGGCGGAAAACATCCTGATGCTGAGCGATAAATCTCGCGGTGATGCCAACCCGATCCTGTTGATCGACGAGGATGACGTTAAAGCGGGTCACGCAGCTTCGGTAGGACGTTTTAGTGAAGAGTCTATCTTCTACTTGATGTCTCGTGGTATTTCCCGTCAAGGCGCAGAACGTCTGATCATTCTCGGCTTCCTGGAGCCAGTTGTCGCTGAGATTCCAGTAGAAGAAGTGAAAAACAGACTCCGTCAAGCGCTTGAAAGGAAGTTAGGCTAATGAACGCCAAGGAGCTTCGGAAATATTTTCCCATCCTACACCAGGAAGTAAACGGACATCCGCTCGTTTATTTGGATAATGGTGCAACCTCTCAAAAACCGATTCAGGTTATTGAGGCGATGGATAAATACTACAGGGAGTATAACTCCAATGTGCACCGTGGCGTGCACACCTTGGGTAACATAGCGACAGATGGGTACGAGGGCGCGCGTGAAAAAGTTCGCGCCTTCATCAACGCCCGTGAAGCCGCAGAAATCGTCTTTACGCGTGGAACGACCTCTGCTTGTAATACGGTAGCGTACGGCTATGCTCGCATGTTCCTCAAGCCGGGAGATGAAATCGTGACCACATTGGTGGAGCATCACGCCAATTTCATTCCTTGGCAGCAGGCAGCCAAGGCGACCGGAGCGACTTTTAAGTTCATTCCGCTGGCAGAGGACGGCACCGTTACTCTGGAAGCCGTCAAGGAAACGATTACAGATAATACCAAACTCGTTGCCATTCACCATGTTTCCAACGTATTGGGGGATACTACCCCAATCAAGGAAATTGCTCAAATCACCCATCAGCATGGCGCACTTTTGTTCGTTGACGGAGCGCAGGGTGCTCCACACAAGAAAATCGACGTCCAGGATTTGGATTGCGATTTTTATACGTTTTCAGCGCATAAGATGGCTGGCCCGACAGGCGTAGGTGTTCTGTACGGCAAGCGTGAGGTGCTGGAGCGTGTGGAGCCGATGGAGTTCGGCGGAGAAATGATCGACTACGTGGATATGTACGATTCCACGTGGAAGGAGCTTCCTTGGAAATTTGAAGGAGGAACTCCGATCATCGCAGGAGCTATCGGATTGGGAGCAGCAATCGACTTTTTGGAAGAGATCGGAATGGACAATATCGAGCGTCATGAAAAACATCTGGTCAAGTACGCGATGGAACAAATGCGCGAGATCGAAGGATTGAAGATTTACGGCCCACAGCAGGACCGCAGCTGTTTAATTACATTCAACCTGGATACAGTACATCCGCATGACCTGGCGACGGTGCTGGACAGTTACGGAATCGCAGTTCGTGCCGGTCATCACTGCGCACAACCGCTGATGCGTTGGCTGAATGTGACGGCTACCGCTCGGGCAAGCTTCTACCTGTATAACACAGAAGAAGAAGTAGATGTGCTGATCGCGGGCTTGAAGAAGACGAAGGAGTATTTCGGCAATGTCTTCTCTTGATGATTTATACCGCCGCGTCATTATGGATCACTACCAGAAACCGCGTAACCGCGGCAAACTGGAAGAATCCGATGGACTCATTGTGAATTTGAATAACCCGACCTGTGGCGACAGCATCTCGCTCTCCTTGAAAGTGGAGGATGGCAAAGTGGTTGACGCGAAGTTCCTCGGTGAAGGCTGCTCAATCAGTATGTCATCTGCATCCATGATGACGGATGCTGTCAAAGGCAAGCCAGTAGCAGAAGCACTGGAGCTGTCGCAAAAATTCTCCGATATGATGCAAGGCAAAGAAATCGATGACTCGATTGATCTTGGTGATATCGAAGCCTTGTCTGGCGTAGCCAAGTTCCCAGCGCGAATCAAGTGCGCGACATTGGCTTGGAAAGCATTGGAGCAAGGTGTCAAACAGGCGGAGCAGGAATAGTGATGGGTAAGGGACATGAACAAGAAGGAGTGAGCAACGATGGCTGTTAAAGGCCCAGAAATACAGGAGTATCAGTACGGCTTTCACGATAAGGACGTTTCTGTATTCCGTACCAAAAAGGGTTTAACTCGCGAGATCGTCGAAGAAATTTCGAAGATCAAGGATGAGCCAGCATGGATGCTGGAATTCCGTCTAAAAGCATTGGACATCTTCAACAGCATGCCGATGCCAAAATGGGGCGGCGATCTGGACGACCTCGATTTTGACAGCATCACCTACTACGTAAAGCCTTCTGAAAAGCAAGGCCGTAGCTGGGATGAGGTGCCAGAAGAAATCAAGGCAACCTTTGACAAGCTGGGTATTCCAGAAGCAGAGCAGAAGTTCCTCGCAGGTGTATCTGCTCAGTATGAGTCTGAGGTAGTTTACCACAACATGCAGGAAGACCTGGAAAAGCTGGGCGTTCTCTTCTGCGACATGGACTCCGCAGTTAAACTGCACCCAGAAATCGTGAAAGAATACTTCGCGACAGTGATTCCTCCAGCAGACAACAAGTTTGCTGCACTGAACTCGGCAGTATGGTCCGGTGGTTCCTTCATTTACGTTCCAAAAGGCGTAAAAGTAGAAACTCCACTGCAAGCATACTTCCGCATCAACTCCGAGAACATGGGTCAATTCGAGCGTACGCTGATCATCGCCGATGAAGATTCCTTCGTTCACTATGTAGAGGGCTGTACAGCTCCAATCTACAGCACGGATTCCTTGCACTCCGCTGTTGTAGAAATCATCGTAAAAGAACGCGCTCGTTGCCGTTACACCACGATCCAAAACTGGTCCAACAACGTATACAACCTCGTTACCAAACGTGCGGTTGCTTACGCGGATGCGAACATGGAATGGATCGATGGTAACATTGGTTCCAAGCTGACGATGAAATACCCAGCTGTTATCATGAAAGGACCTCGCGCGAAAGGTACCGTTCTTTCCATTGCAGTAGCAGGAAAAGGACAACACCAAGACGCAGGTGCGAAAATGATTCACCTGGCGCCTGATTGCACATCGACGATCATTTCCAAGTCGATTTCCCGTGATGGCGGAAAAGTAACCTACCGTGGTCTGTCGCAGTTTGGACGCAAGTCGGAAGGCTCCAAGTCCAACATCAAGTGCGATACGCTGATTCTGGATAAACTGTCCACATCCGACACGATCCCGTACAACGAGATCATGAACGACAGCATCACGCTTGAGCACGAAGCGACTGTATCCAAGGTATCCGAGGATCAACTCTTCTACCTGATGAGCCGCGGCTTGTCAGAAGCAGAAGCAACTGAGATGATCGTAATGGGCTTCATCGAGCCATTTACAAAAGAATTGCCGATGGAGTATGCGGTAGAGATGAACCGTCTCATTAAGTTCGAGATGGAAGGCTCTATCGGATAATTGATAATGGAACGTGTAAATACGTGTCTGATTCGTTCAGACACGTATTTTTTTATTTGCAGGTATTCTGCAATAATAGAGTAGCCCTCCTTCGGAATCATCCGGGGAGGGCTGTTTTTACGAGGACAAACCGAATTTCCATAAAATGATCATAAATACCGCCATCGGAATGACCCAAAGTAAAGGAATGGCGTTGAGCGCGTAACTCGTTTTGAATTTCAACTTGTGATAGTAGTACCAACTACCCAACGTTGAGGCAAGTAGTACAAGCGGATACGATAGGATCGTATAGAACACCTCAGGGGCTCCAGTATCATATTCATCTTCAGGTAGAAGCACAATGGTAAAAATAACAGAAATGATCCAAGCCAATAAGAAAATGGCATAAACGCTTTGACTAATAGTAAGGATGAGACAAGCTGTCTTGTTTTTCATAAGTGCCTGATTCCTCCCGAAAAATGGAATTGCCAATAACAAGACGCGAGAAAATGGAAAAAGGTAACATAAGCGAATCGTAGTGAGGACCAAATTTAGTAAAAATCCCAACCCTTCTGCATAGAAATTCAAAGAGCAAAATTTATCTTAAATTTGAAACTTTTTACATTTTTGTACGTCTAAAGTTTTAGATTGTTTGCGAGATGGCTAGACGTTTCTTTCTAGCTTTCTTGTGACAATGACAAAGAGCCGATTTCCAGATAGGGCATTGACGGGCACTACCGGAAACCGACTCTACGCGCGCTCTTTCCTTTGCGACTACAAAGCAAACAGCTAGATTTTATTATAGTAGAGGATCAAGCTTGGTAGCAAACGATAGAGTAGCTCATATAAAAAGGGGGGAGTTTTTTAAAGGCAGTATCCATCTCAAATGACGCTTAGGAGGTATAACGATGTCAACAATCCTGATTCAAGGCGCGTATATTTTATCGATGGATTCTCAAATTAAAGAAATCAAAAATGGAGATATTTTGATTGAAAACAACATCATCAAACAGGTCGGAAAGAACAGCGAGCTGACGGAAGATATGGAGGTACTCGACGGTTCCGGATACATTGTGATGCCGGGCTTCGTGGATACACACCGCCACGTCTATCAGCATTTGTTCAATCAAGCCTTTACGAACTGGTCGCTGACGGACTACTTTACACGGTTTCTTGGTGATATCGGACAACGCCTTCGCCCGCAGGACATCTATGTAGGCAGTTATATCGGTTATTTGGAGGCGATTCATTCTGGCGTTACAACCGTGCTGCACTGGGCGAATTCGACTAACAGCTATGGGCATGGCCTTGAAATTTTGAGAGCGGATTCAGAAATCGGGATTCGTACCATAGTGGCGATTGCAGATTCTGTGGTAGCCCATGATGAAGATGCGAACTTTAAAAATATGCTGCGGTTGCGGGAGACAAACAGCAACCCACTGACTCAGATTGCTCTTGGGGCGCTCAGTAACGATGTGGAAAGGTTGAAGCGGAGTATAAAAGAAGCACATGAGCTGAATGTGTTCGCTACCGTCCATGTGGGAGGGGTGCCTGGTGAAGCTGGGCTAATCGCTCATTTACACGAGGAGGGTCTTCCTCTCGATTTCATTAACTTTGCCCACTGCAACCAATTGTCCGAAAAGGACTACGAGCTTTTTGTGCAAGAAAATATGTCTGTCTCTATTACACCTGAGATTGAAATGCTGATGGGACATGGATACCCGCCATTTTATCAGATTCTGAGTAAGGGCGGCAGACCGTCAATCGGTGTGGACACAACCTCCGTGGTTGGAGCGGATATGATTACACAATTGCGGGTAGCTTTGGCGTACACCCACAGCGTGCATAATGAACGGGTCAACATCGAGGGTGAAGAACCAAGTCTGGGCGTTTTCAACGCGAAGAGTGTGCTGGAAATGGGCACGATTGACGGAGCCCGCGCGTTGAGGATGGAAGAGGAAATCGGCAGCCTGACACCAGGAAAGAAGGCCGATCTCATTATGATTGACACCGGGGGGCACCAAACAGCGCCACTCTACGATCCTTACAATTATGTATTGATGAATGTGAATGCTGGCAAGATCACGCATGTCATGAGTGACGGTCGATGGATGAAGAAGGACGGCAGGGTTGTGCATGATCCTGTTGATATTGACTTGTTGAATGACAGCACACGCTTTATGAGAGAGGAATTGGAGAGATATCAAGGTGTGCGAGTCTGATAGAGAGCTGTCGTAATACGTGCCTGTAGTGACTGGTCACACTTTGGTGATTAAGTCGCTCAGGCACGCTTCTTATTAACTTTAGTTAGACGACGAACTTATAGACATTCTGCTATAATTATCAAATTGTACTAATTATGTGATGGTAGCAAAGATTTAAGAAGGAGGGAGAATTGTTGGTTTCATTTTATAAAAAAGTGATGATGGTCGCTCTGGGAATGCTGCTGCTGATTGGCAGCTTGTCAGGCCATGCTCTGTTCGCAGGAAGCACAGCGTATGCTGCAAGTGCAGGCAATTGGTCGCAAGTAAGCAAGGCGGGAATAGAAGGTGCGCAATATGCGACCCTCTTGAACGCAAATGAAACTTTGTATATCGCCTATTCGGATTCTAACCAAGGCGGAAAGGCCACCGTAAAGAAATTCAACGGAACGGACTGGGATTCGGTTGGGGGCGAAGGTTTTTCCGAAAGTCAAATTCGGTATCCGTCTTTAGCTGTTTCTAACGGAGAACCTTATGTGGCATATATCCATAATGAGAGTGTCGTGGTGAAGAAACATGAAGGAGGTAGCTGGAAAACAGTAGGGACAGAGACCGATGCATCGAATGATGTCCTTCCATCCCTGATTGGCATAAACGGGAAAATATATTTGGCATATGCACGTAAGGTCAAAGTAGGGATGGTAAACGTTAATGCAACGGTTAAAGAATTTCAAGGAAACGACTGGAAACTGGTATTGAACGCTTCCAATTCGGGAAAAGCCATAGCGAATATTGCGTTAGCGAATCAAAACGGAAAACTCCACGTAGCGAATGTATGGCCAAATTTTACTCAAGTAGTGAGTTTAAATGGGACTGATGGTTCTAATCCATGGTGGAATTTCGAGGAGGATTATTCGATTTCATCACGTAACGCGATAGCTTTTACTGCTAGTGATTACAATGACTCAACTTATATAGCAATAGTGGATCAGAATGATAAGTCCATCGTGGTGAACCGTGACACTCCGGGTAAGAAGAGCTCACCCTTAAGCAGTCCTGGTACATCTGAAAATGTTGAAGGAACATATGCATTGTCCATGACTGTCAAAGACGATATTCCTTATGTAGCGTATATAGACAGCAATAGCGGAAAAGTAGCAGTGAAGAAGTATATTGGCCAATGGGAGACAGTAGGCAACGAGGCTTTTACTCCATCAGGTGTGAATGCTGTTTCGTTAACGATCGTAGATGATATTCCCTATGTAGTTGCAACTGATTCTTCAGGGGATTCCACCGTATACAAAATGGTATCTACACCTCCTCCTGTACTTTCCACAACTGCAACGAGTAGTGATGTAGCCAATGCGATCGACATCACCTTTGCAGATGATCCGACATGGCGTCAAAACATTACGGCTGTCAAAGACGAAATGAACAAGCAGCTTGCTTACACGGCTGCTCCAGGGAAAATTACAATTCAGGCCAATGAGCTGACAGCCGTCGGGCATACGATCACGGTAAGCGCTACCGGTTATGTAGATACATCTGTAAAAATCGTATCCAATAACGCGGATTTGAGCAGCATCAGTCTGAATTCGGGGGCTTTGAATGAAACATTTGAGTCGGCGAAGACGGACTACACGCAAAATGTTGGTCAAAGCGTTACAAACTTGACTGTTACGCCGACTGCTGCTGACTCGAAGTCAACGATAACGGTCAACGGAAGTCCTGTCAGTAGCGGACAAGCAAGCGGTGCAATTTCTCTACAGATGGGAAGCAATCCCATTACCATTATCGTAACAGCACAGACAGGTGCAACGAAGACGTACAACATTCAAGTGAATAAGATTTTGGTGTCGACAAACGCCAATTTAAGCGGCTTAACTGTGAGCAGCGGTTCTTTAAACGAAGCGTTTGATCCAGATACCACAAGCTACACGCATGATGTTGGGAGTGGCACTACTAGTTTGAAAGTAACCCCGACAACGGCTGACTCAAAGTCAACAGTCACAGTGAACGGTACGGCCGTAGCGAGTGGACAAGAAAGTGCTGAGATTTCACTGACTACAGGAAGTAACATGATTACCATTATAGTGACAGCAGAAGATGGCACGGTTACGAAGACGTATACCGTACAAGTGAGTAAAGCTTCTACATCGACAAACGCAGATTTAAGTAACGTAACATTGAGCAGCGGACCTTTTCATGAAGCATTCCATCCTGCGAAAACGAACTACACGCAAAGAGTCGGGAACAGCACAGAGAGCCTGACCGTGACACCGACTGTGGCTGATTCAAAGGCAACGGTAACCGTCAACGGTTCTCTGGTCAAAAGCGGGGAAGCAAGTGCAGCGATTTCCCTGAAAACAGGTACGAACGAGATTACGATTGTGGTAACAGCAGAAGATGGCACAACGAAGACGTACACGATTGTAGTGACCAGACAATCTGTTACGCCACCGCCTCCCCCTCCATCTTACTATCCCGTAACAGACGTGAGCCTCGACCAAGAGGAGTTGTACTTAACGGAAGGCGGAGAAACGGCTGAATTGCGCGCAACGATAACCCCTGCGTATGCAACGAATCAGAGCGTGAAGTGGAGCAGCAGCGATTCAGAAGTAGCATCCGTCGACGATCAGGGTGTGGTTACTCCTCTTGCGCCCGGGAAAGCAACGATTACCGTGACGACCGTTGACCAAGGCAAGACGGCGACGATTCGGGTAAAAGTTGCCCGGGAAGGCGAAAAGAGATTGGTCGGACTGCGCGTATCGGATAAAAACATCCTGTTGAAGCCAGGGAAATCCTCTTCTATCAAGCTGTATGCGATGTACGCCGATGGCACCAAAGAGGACATTACCAAAAACAAAGATGTCCGATATGAAACAAGCGAAGAAGAAGTAGCGACTGCCACAAAAGGTGTAATCAAAGCTGGCAAAAAGAAAGGCGAAGCAACGATTACGATTTCGTATCAGGACGAAGAACTCACCATTCCTGTCGTTGTCTCGGATGTATATGTAAGCAAATTGAAACTCACTCCAAGTAGCTTGAGCTTGGACGTGGATGAAGAGGAGCAGCTAACACTTGTCGCTACGTTATCCGACCGGAAAACGGAAGATGTTACGGAACAGGCATTTTGGGATAGCAGTGAGCCAGAGGTGGCAACGGTCAATGAGGACGGAGAAATCATCGGAATTGCTCCGGGTGTGACGGTCATTTCAGCCAAATATGCCGGAAAAACATCCAAGCTGACAGTCTATGTTGGGGGTGCTGAGCTGATCCGTCAACTTTCCATCAGTAATCGATCTGTCACGCTTGCTGAAGGAGAAGAGGAAGAGGTCACAGCAACCGTTTACTACCGGGATCAATCGAAAAAAGACATAACAGACGATGCGGTATGGTCCAGTGAAGACGAGGAGATTGCCACCGTAGAAAATGGCGTCATTACAGGACATGCAAAAGGAACAACGAAGCTCAAGGTGAAGTACCAAGGTAAAAGCATGACCGTTTTCGTGAAAGTCACGAAATAAACAAGAACAAGGCCCTCGGAAAAACCGGGGGCTTTTTTGCGCGAGTTGAAACATGTACATTCGCTCCACACAATGATAAAATGTTCGTATATACTTGATAACGCTGTCCAACATCAACGAAGTATGCCTACGAATCCGGGCATGCTTTTTTCGGGCGAGCACGAACCATTTCGCAAAGAATGCAGTTGCTCTTCTATGAGCAGGCAGCCGTAGACGTTTTCATACTTTTTGGAGCGGAGTTGCACATATGATAGTGGTAAAGCAATTAATGGATCATTGCCACCGCTTTTTTGGAAGTAGAGGAGAGCTGTATCAATCCGAGGATGCGGATATCCTGATTGCCGTCTATCCGGCAACACGCAAGCGAGGATGGTGGACATATGCCACGCTTGAGCTGCACAAGATGGGAGCAACGGAGTACCTCGTCTATTCCTATCAGTTTGAGCAGAGAATGATTACGCATTTGGCAAGAGTAGCGGCCCAGGTGATTCGTCAGTGGGAGCGTCAAACGACCCGTATGGAGTCTGGGAGCATCTTTTCGCTTGGGGATACAATCGTGGAAAAATCGGTTTTGAATCATATGGTACTGACCCCTGCCTATTATGAAGAGGCTGGACTTGAATATTATACAAACGGCAAGGACGTAATCAGGTTCATGATGCTTCATGCAATCGCGGATTCTGAAGCAAAGTTTTTGGAACAATATGGACTTATGGCATTACAGGAATGGTTAGCGCACTCCGGTGTCGATTCCCTGAATGTTACGCGTACGCCTGCCATCTGAGAAGGGAGCGAGCGAAATGTCAGCGATTCGCTTGAGAGTCACCGTAGTAGTGGAACACGAAGGGAAAGTCCTCCTCATCCGTGAACAGACACAACGAGGCATCTTTTACAACCTGCCAGGGGGAATCGTAGAATATTTGGAAGCGATTCCAGATGCGGCGAAAAGAGAAGTAATGGAAGAGACGGGGCTCCTCGTGGAAATGGAGCGATTGATCTGGATAGACGATCGGATCGATCAGGAAGGGAACGGCAAGCATACAGTCGGAGTGGGCGTTCTGGCGAAGCTCGTCGGTGAAGAGACAAACCCTACGCCAGGTGGTATCGTCGATGAAGAAATCGAATGGGCTGGCTGGGTCACGCTAGAAGAGTGGAAACAACTGCCGAACGACCACAAAACACGCCCGGATCAAGTCAAGCAAGTCTTGTCTGATCCCACTTATCAACCGATGTACTTGGGAAATATGCTGAGCAAAGCAGAATAAAAACAAGAGACACCGCCCTTTTCCTAGTGAAGAGGAGCGGTGTTTTTTACTTTACGCTTTTTGCTGAACGGAAGCTTTTCTTCCTTTTGCGACAGCCAACACGACAATGACAGCCGAGAGAACAGCACCAAGTGTCAATGGCTCGGACAGGAGCAGCCAGGCGGCGATGATGGATAAAAAGGGTTGAAGGTATTGAATTTGACTGACCTTGGAGACGCCACCGATTGCCAGGCCGTGATACCAGGCGAAAAAGCCGAGAAACATACTGACCACGCTAATATAGCCAAAACCGATCCAGACAGGCCAAGTGGCTTGTTTTAATTCAGCGAGTAGAGGACCCGCCAGCGGAACGACGAGTAAAGGAAAGGCGAAGATCAATGACCAACTGATGACCTGCCAACCGCCCATTGTCTTGGAGAGCTCACCGCCGACGGCGTATCCGATCGCCGCACTGATGACCGCTCCGAGCAAGGCGAGATCCGCCCATTGGAGGGCACCAAAGCCAGAGCTGATCGCGTAGGCGATTATCGTCACACAGGCGATCGCACTAGAAAGCCAATACTTTCGAGCGGGGCGCTCTCCTGAAAAAAATATCGCTGCGCCTGCCGTAGCCAACGGCAATAGTGCAATGATGACTGCGCCGTGCGTAGCAGGTACTCTCTCCATCGCCCATGATGAGAAAAACGGGAAGCCCGCTACTACGCCAGCAGATACGAGCAACAGTTTCTTGGTCTCGTGCCAGGTAGGAAACGGTACGCGTTTGATCAGGAGCACCAAAGCGGCCAATACCCCTGCGATCAACGCTCGTCCCAACCCTGCTGAAAGGGGAGAGAGCACGGTAACCACTACCTTCGTCACAGGCAAGGTCAAGCTGAAGCTAAGCACCCCGATGAAGCCATACAGCAAGCCCATTTTCTCTGTATACTGCTGCTCGAGAGTGATTGACTGTTCTTTTTGTACGTCCTGCTTTTCGATCGGAAGCTGTGCACTCATCCGAATCCCATCCTTTATCGAATAAAAGTTTCTGTTGTTCCATCTTAGAGGCGAACGATCATGAAAGGTAGAGCCAATTGGCAGCAGGAGCAGTAAGCCAATTTGTCGAAAGGGAGGAAAACAGCAAGGGTGGAGGAAGGATCAGGATGGAATGGAAGCCGGACAAAGACGCGGGAATTCCGATCTATATGCAAATTGCCAAAGAGCTGGAACGACAGATTGTGCTAGGAGTGCTGCCCCCTGGTACATCTCTGCCGCCGGAAAGAGTGTTGGCGCGGCGCTTTGGCGTCAATCGTGGGACGGTATCGGCAGCGTATGAAGAATTGCGGGCCAAAGGTATTTTACAATCGTGGCAAGGGAGCGGTACTTGGGTCAGTCGTGATCTGTGGGGTGTCAAACAGATGCCAAACTGGTATGCCTATACGAATGGTGGGGCATTCTTGCCAGCCTATCCACTCGCAAAACGAATACAGGATGCGTGCTTCGATTCCTCGATCATCAATCTGGCAAAGGCTGAATTGGCCACGACGATGATCCCGTCATTGATCCCAACGACGCAGGGGGAAGAAAACGAGATCAAGCTTGAGTTGGGCTACGCGCATCCAAAGGGGGAGCCGCGTCTGCGGGAGGCATTAGCTGTACATTTGCACGAAAACTACGGCATTCATGCTTCTCCCGACGAAATTTTGGTGACGTCAGGAGCCCAGCAGGCATTGCATCTCATAACACTATGTCTCTTGAATCCCGGAGATGCAATCGCAATGGAGGGACCTTCTTATTCGTATTCTCTTCCCTTATTCAGCTCAGCTGGCCTGCGTTTATTTCGCTTGCCGATGGATGAGGACGGTATTGTACCCGAGGCTGTCTATGACTTGCAACGGGAGCATCGTATTCGCATGGTTTTCGCGAACCCGACCTATCATAATCCAACCGGGACGATTTTAAGCGAGGCACGGCGATCCCAGTTGCTCGATATTTGTCGGGAGCTGCGCTTGCCACTTGTGGAGGACGACGCTTACGGTGCACTGACACTGGCTGGAAGCCCTAGACCGCCAAAGCCGATCAAAGCCATCGACGAGACAGGTGCTGTTCTGTATGTCGGGAGCCTTTCGAAAACGATTGCGCCAGGCTTGCGGATTGGCTGGCTCGTAGGACCTAGATCAGTCGTAGAAAGACTAGCCGATGCCAAGCAGCAAATGGACTTTGGCACGAGCAGTGTCTCCCAGCAATTCGCCCAGCAATTTGTTGAGCGAGAGAGCTGGAACAATCAGCAGGAGCGAGTGTCTCGTTACTTGTTGGAGCAGCAACAAACGATGGTAAGGGCTATGCACAATCATCTCTTTGATTACGCCGTATGGAATGAGCCGGGTGGCAGCTATCATATTTGGTGTCGGTTGCTTACTCCCAGGGACGAAACGGAATTGCTGGATGATGCGATTAGGGAAGGTGTCGTATTTACGCCTGGCAGCGTCTATGGAGCGGAAGCGGGCTGGCTGCGACTGACCTATTCGTGGGAGTGCCCGGCGAATATCGAGGAAGGAATTCGCCGTATCCAAAGAGTCCTTCAGCAGAAAAAGCGATAAGAAAAGGGATTATTTCCTTATTTATGAAACTAATTCCCATCTCACTCGTATGCACTATAGAGGCAATTTTAGAAAGGGGGGACAGTCGTGGGCGTACTTGAAAACGTCTACATGGTCTGCCTTGTACTTGGTCTACTCTACACGGTCATCTCGCTGTTGTTTGGCGATACGCTCTCGGATTGGCTGGGGCATCTGCATCTGCCTTTTGCACAGCCTATTTTGTTGGTCAGCGGTATGACTGCTTTTGGCGGAGCGGGGTATTTGCTATCTCGTTACACTTCGCTTGGTCCGCTTGTCGTATTGATGCTGGCTGCTGTCATTGGCATCGCTTTGGGTCTTGTCTCGTACTTCCTGTGGGTAAAGCCGATGAGCCATGCGGAAAATTCCACGAGCTATTCCATGAGTCAACTAGGAGGAAAGCTGGGGGAAGTAGGAACGACGATCCCTGCACAAGGACTGGGAGAAGTGCTGCTGCC
The DNA here is from genome assembly GCF_013284345.1 of Brevibacillus sp. MS2.2. Taxonomy (NCBI): domain Bacteria; kingdom Bacillati; phylum Bacillota; class Bacilli; order Caryophanales; family Paenibacillaceae; genus Brevibacillus; species Brevibacillus sp. MS2.2. The sequence goes on along the minus strand of NZ_JABSUZ010000010.1, from coordinate 15,454 downwards.
GATGATTAGCGGAACTACCTACCATATGGCGGCGAGTCTTGAGGGCGAGATTATCCCGCAAGGAACCCGTGTCGTCGTGGTCGAGGTGCGTGACCATGTCTTGTATGTAATCCCCTTTTACACTGAATCTGGCGAAGGAGATGAGAAATGATGTTAGAACCCGGTATTTTGACGATAGTTGGTGTGGTCGTCGCAGTCTTTCTCGTTTTGGGCATTGCCTTTTGGGCCCGTTACAAAACAGTGGGTGCAGATGAAGCAATGATCGTAACAGGTAGCTATCTTGGCTCGAAAAACGTACTCAGTGACGAATCCGGACGCAAGATGAAGATCGTCCGCGGAGGCGGCGCATTTATCCTCCCTATTTTTCAACAAGCAAACTTTCTGAGTCTTCTGTCTCATAAGCTGGACGTATCGACTCCTGAGGTATATACCGAGCAGGGCGTTCCTGTCATGGCAGATGGCGTAGCAATCATCAAGGTAGGCGGTTCCATTGAAGATATCGCGACCGCATCCGAGCAATTTATGGGCAAGAGTGACGAGGCACTGCGCGGAGAAGCACAGGAAGTACTCGAAGGCTATTTGCGGGCAATCCTCGGCAGTATGACCGTGGAGGAAATTTACAAGAACCGTGAGCGATTTGCACAAGAGGTGCAAGCGGTAGCGACGAAGGATTTGAAAAAAATGGGGCTGTCCGTCGTCAGCTTCACGATCAAGGATGTCCGGGACAAAAACGGCTATTTAGCTGCACTTGGAATACCGCAAATCGCTGCAGTGAAGCGCGATGCGACCATCTCACAGGCTGATGCGGACAAAGAAGCGCGGATCAAGCAGGCGCAGGCAGAGGAAGAGGCGCGCAAGGCAGAGCTACTGAAGGAAACGAACATTGCCGAAGCAGAAAAGGAAAAAGAGCTGAAGGTAGCGGCGTTTAAGCAAGAGCAGGACAAAGCAAAGGCGAGTGCAGACCAAGCCTACAAGCTGCAAGAAGCTGTCGCCAAGCAGCAGGTTACAGAAGAAGAGATGAAGATCGATCTCGTCCGCAAGCAGAAGGAAATCGAGCTGGAGGAAAAAGAAATTCTTCGCCGCGAAAAGCAATATGATGCGGAAGTGAAGAAAAAGGCCGACGCCGACCGTTACTCTGTGGAACAGGCGGCAGAAGCGGAAAAAGCGAAGAAGCTGAGAGAAGCAGACGCGATCAAGTACCGCATTGAAGCGGAAGCAAAAGCAAATGCTGAGCAGAAGCGTCTGGAAGGCTTGGCGATTGCCGAAGCTGAAAAAGCTCGTGGTAGCGCGGAGGCAGAAGTCACGCGACTCAAGCTCGAAGCCGAGGCAGAAGGGAAAGAGAAGCTGGCTGAAGCATTTGAAAAATTCGGTCATGCGGCTGTACTCGATATTATTGCGAAAATGCTCCCTGAGCTGGCTGAGAAAATTGCTGAGCCAATGAAGGCGATCGACAAGGTAACAATCGTGGATGCAGGAGGCGGTCAGGGAGATGGCGTCAACCGTCTGAGCGGGAATGTTACGAAGCTGATGGCCCAACTGCCAGAAATGCTGAAAGACGTGTCCGGTTTGGATATGAATAAGATGATCGCAGACTTTATGCAAAAGGGTGGTACTGTACCCACACAGCAACAGCCTGTACCCGTAAAAGTTCAGGTAGAAACGGATTCTATTTTGGAGAACGAAAACAAATAAGTAAATCGATCAGAGGAGAAGTGCCCCTTTTTAGCGAGGGGCACTTTTTCAATGAAAGAAAATCAAGGATAGTCTACCTGCTTCGCACGTCCATATCCTCTCAACAATTCGCTGACCGTTACGAATTTATACCCTCTATTTTTCAGTTCAGGCAATATTTGCTCGAGAGCTTTTACGGTCTGTCTGCGATTGCCTCCGTAATCGTGAAATAGCACAATGTCTCCATTCCGCGCGTTGTTCAAAACCTTGTTGACGATTTTTTTTATACCGGGATCGCTCCAATCACGTGTGTCTTGATGCCACGACCACATGATCACCAAAAAGCCGGCTTTCTTGGCTGTATCGACGACGGTCTCGTTATAATATCCCCCCGGAGGACGAAAGAGGGTGGGACGAACCCCTGTTGCCGAATAAATCGTTTCCTGCGTTTTTTGCACCTCTTCTAACAGTCGATTCGCTGACAGCTTTCGAATATCCGGATGACTGTAAGTGTGATTGGCAATCTCATGTTGATCATTTACAAGAGATTTGACGATTCCCGGGTACTGGCTCACACGATTGCCTACGACAAAAAAGGTAGATTTCGCTTGATATTGCTTCAGCAGCGCTGCGATCTGAAGAGTGTATACCTGATCAGGACCATCGTCAAAGGTAAGGGCAATCACCTTGCTCTCTGTCGGCACTTCCCAAACGATATCTCCTCTTGTTTCGTAATACTCGCGATTTTTTTCCCTTATTGCATTGGCCGTCTCGCTGAAGGAAGGAGCAAGAATGACAGCGAGCAAAAGTGGGAAAAAGAGGATGTGCTTTTTCATTCGTTCACCTCGTTACCAGAGACTTTCCTGCTAGGTAGCTATACCTATTGATGTACTCTCCGTTACTATGCGACAAATCTTGATGATTATTCCTGTGTGTCCTTGTGGAAAAGACAGTTGTTCTTTTTGTGCGGATAAATTAAGCTAATAAAAGCAGAAAACGTGAGAGTTAGATGGAGGAATCGATCATGAAGGTAGCAAAATTTGGGGGAACATCACTGGCGAATGCCGAGCAAATAAAAAAAGTATGCCAAATTGTTTTGGCGGATCGGGACAGACGATTCATTGTTGTATCAGCACCTGGGAAACGGCACAAGGAAGACACGAAGGTTACTGATTTGTTAATCGCATATGCGGAGCGATATTTGGCTGGGGAGCCTACAGAGGAAGCGAAACAAGCAATATTTTTGCGCTATCAGGAGATTGTGGCAGGTCTCGGGCTTTCTGCCGAGATTGGTCAAGCGATTGAAGCAGAGCTTGGGGAGGTTCTCGCAAACAAGGCAAGTTTGTCCAAGGAAAGATTCATGGATGCGGTCAAAGCTGCGGGAGAGGATACATGCGCCAAAGTTGTCGCTCGTTATTTGCAGAGCTTGGGCGAGGTGGCGACCTACATCAATCCAAAGGATGCAGGAATGCTGGTTACGGATGAAGCAAGCAATGCCCATATCCTCCCTGAAGCGTATGCCAAATTGGCGACATTGCGAGAGCGGGAGGGAATTGTGATTTTCCCTGGTTTCTTCGGCTATTCGCGTGCTGGTGATCTGGTTACTTTTTCACGAGGTGGCTCGGATATTACGGGATCGATTTTGGCTGCGTCGGTTCAGGCAGAGGTCTACGAGAATTTTACCGATGTCGATTCTGTGTATGTGGTCAATCCGAACCTGATTGCCGATCCGAAAAAGGTGACAGAGATTACGTACCGAGAGATGAGGGAGCTGTCCTATTCCGGTTTTAGTGTGTTCCATGAGGAAGCATTGATTCCCGCGTATCAAGCAGATATACCCGTATGCATCAAGAATACGAACAATCCGTCTGCGCCTGGTACGATGATTGTAGCCGAGAGAGGATCTGCTACAAACAGAGTGTCGGGGATTGCAAGTGACGGCGGCTTTTGCAGCATTTACGTCAGCAAGTATTTGATGAACCGCGAAATTGGTTTTGGTCGCAAGCTGCTGCAAATTCTGGAGGAGGAAGAGCTTTCGTATGAGCATACTCCATCTGGAATTGATAACATTTCTGTCATTCTGCGTGAGCGCGATCTCACGGAAGAGAAGGAAGAGCGGATTGTGGAACGCATCCGCCGAGAGCTGTGCGCTGATGATGTCGCTGTTCAGCATAGTCTTGCACTCGTCATGATTGTCGGGGAGGGCATGCGTCAGTCTGTGGGGACAACAGCGAGAGCCACTGCTGCGTTGGCTGCTGCGAAAATCAATCTGGAAATGATCAATCAGGGGTCATCGGAAGTAAGCATGATGTTCGGTGTAAAAGCCGAAGAGGCAGATCGTGCTGTGATTGCTTTGTATCAAGAGTTTTTTGGAGCAGAAGAACCAATAGCTTCCTCATCGTCACAAGCCGCTTCTGTCAGTATGTAGTCGCGTGCTTCGAATGAGGCGTTATTTTCATTCCGTACCCATTGATAGACACACCATTCTGGCTGTGCGGATGCGAGTCCCACAATCCAATAGCTGAGCGTGGGATAATGCCAGCCAGCTATGTCTCGTGCAGAAGGGATTGGCGGCGTATGGGGGTGTGTATGCAAGACACCCAACCATTGAAGATTGTGCTTGCGGATGTGCTGCAAGGCTTGAAGAAACGTTTTCCCATCCCAAGCGAACACGTGCTTGTCGGGTGAGACGAGCATTGGTACACAGGCTGTAATCGTTGCTTCACGACCTGCGAGCAATGCTGAATACTCATAAGGAAACGCCTCTTGTGCTTCGGCCAGGAGGCGTTTCGCTACTTTTTTCGTCAGGAATATTTTGTTATCCTTAATCGCAAAGGGTTCACCTAACCAAGCGGGATTTTTCATTTCGATTCCGTCCTTCTACTCTATTCGGCCATGATTTGGAGGTTAGCAATCGATGACTACGATACAAGTGGGAGTTTGCGGCTGGGGCGATCAGCACGAATTGTACGTACAAGGTGTACGCAATCGAGACAAGCTGTCGGTATATGCCAGCCACTTTCCAATTGTAGAGGTGGATAGTTCTTTTTACGCTATTTTACCACAGCGCAATTACGAATCGTGGGTGAAGGATACACCTGATCGATTTGGTTTTATTGTCAAGCCGCATCAGGGGATGACAGGGCATCAACGCGGGGAGAGTTCGGGAAGCAGACGGGAATTGTTTCGTCAGTTCGAAGAGAGCATTCAGCCGGTCGTAGAGGCTGGCAAGCTCAAAGCGTTGCTGTTTCAGTTTCCGCCGTGGTTTGATTGTACGCGAGAGCATGTCCAGTATGTGACCGCTTGTCGCCAAGCCATGCAGGCGTATCCGTTTGCGGTGGAGTTTCGCCATCAAAGTTGGTTTGAATCACGGTATTCGGAGCGAACGCTGGATTTCTTGCACAAGATAGAAGCGACACATGTCGTATGTGATGAACCACAAGTCGGAAAAGGCTCGGTCCCGATTGTTCCTGCCGTGACGAAGCCATCCTTGGCGTTGGTCCGCTTTCATGGGCGCAACAAAGCGGGCTGGCGTGATCCCGGAGAGGGGCAAAATTGGCGAGATGTCCGTTATTTATATCGATACAGTGAGACAGAGCTTGCAGAGTGGGTTGAACACATCAGACTGCTCGAACGGGAAGCGGATGAAGTCTGCATTTTGTTCAACAATAACTCTGGAGGAGATGCAGCAGCGAATGCGAAGCAATTTTCGGAGATGCTTGGCCTTGCACCTACTGGTCTGAATCCTCGTCAGATGGACCTGTTCTCCACGTAGCAAGAAAGAAGGGGAGTTCATGCTTGTAGCAATTGCCATCTTGTTTGTCATCATCGGAGTCGTGGCTGGCGTCATTGGCAGCATCGCGGGTCTGGGTGGTGGAATATTCTTCGTGCCTGCTCTGCTGTATTTTGCGAACGGGTACATGCCTGGATCGATGAACCCGCAAGTAGCAGCGGCGACTTCGCTGATCGTGATTGCGGTAACCGCGCTTTCTTCCTCTCTTTCTTATCTCAAGCAAAACAAAGTAGATAAGCAGAGTGCCCTGCTCTTTTTTATCGGGAGTGCCCCAGGTGCTATTGTGGGCGTGTATCTTAATACATTACTAGCAGTGGAGGGCTTTTCGCTGCTGTTTGGCTTGTTTCAGCTCTGCATGTTCGTCGTATTGATGGTTAAAGACAAAATCAAGCCACGCAGCATTAAGTGGGAAGTCCAACGCCACTTCATCGACAACGAAGGAAATGAATATGTGTACGGGTATAGCAAATGGTCCGTCATTACGATTGCCTTCTTTGTCGGGATAACCTCGTCGCTATTTGGCGTGGGAGGCGGAATCCTGATGGTTCCAGCCATGATGATATTGTTTCGCTTCCCGCCACACATTGCCACGGCTACGTCCATGCTGGTCATCTTTTTATCAGCGGTGGTTGGATCAATCACGAATATCTTCCACGACAACGTACACTGGCTGTATGCAGCGATGCTCGCGCCAGGAGCTTGGGCGGGTGGAAAGCTTGGGGCAATTATTGCCAGTAAAATGAAGGGGCGCACTATCGTGCTGTTCTTGCGTGTTCTGATATTGGGAATTGCCATACAAATGATCGGAGAAGCGATTTTTGGATAATGAGACGAGAGGGAGGGGAAAGTCGTGGCAGACACCTGTACCTTACACATTTTGCACACGAATGACTTGCACAGCCATTTTGATACGATGCCGCGAATTGCAACCTGCCTGAGCATGCACCGGGAAGAGTGGGAGGGCAGGGGAGAGCATGTGCTGACGGTCGATATTGGAGACCATATGGATCGAATGGATATCCGATCGGAAGCGAGCTTTGGGAAAACAAACGTCGAGATCATGAACCGAAGCGGGATTCAATACGCGACGATTGGAAACAACGAAGGCATCACACTCCCAAAAGACAAGTTGAATGAACTGTACACAGATGCACACTCCACGATCATTACGGGCAATCTGTTTGAGCCAACAACACATTCAGTCCCGTCTTGGGCAGTACCATACGCCATTCATACCGTGGGCGAGCTGCGGCTGGCGATTTTGGGAATGACAATTCCCTTTGGCCCCTCCTATCAAAGTATGGGATGGGAGATCAAGGAGCCAATCCCGATTTTGCGTGAGCAGATTGCGGCGCTTCGCTCGTCTGTGGATGTTGTCATTTTGCTATCGCATCTCGGTTATCAGACAGATTGTGTGCTGGCTAGTGAAGTCGATGGGCTAGATATCATTTTGGGTGGACACTCTCACCGGACACTGCCCCATGGAGAACGAATGGGAGGCACCTTGATCACACAAGCTGGACGATTTGGCGAGTATGTGGGTCATGTAGAACTCGTCTGGGACGGGAAGCATAAAAGGATTATAGATATGCAAGCAGAGCTTTTTCAGACGGAACAGTACCAGTCAGACGAAGCATTGAGCCAGTTCATTGAGAGTGAAAAAGTATGGGCAGAGAATCGTTTGTTTCAGCCGATTGTTCAATTGGAGCAAGACATGCACATCGGCTGGACGGAGGAGACCCCCTATGGTTCCTTCATTGCAGCAAGTATTCGCAAATGGACGGGGGCTGAGATCGGCATGGTAAATGGAGGACTGTTGCTTGCTGATCTGCCTCGAGGCAGCTTGTCTTTTGCCGATTTGTTGCACAGTATGCCCCACCCGATCAATGCCTGTGCGGTCACGATTACAGGCGCGCAGCTCACTACTGTCCTGGAGCAAGCTATTCAACCGGAAATGGTTCATCGGGAGCTGCGAGGGTACGGTTTTCGCGGAAAAATAGAAGGCTGGATGTGTGTGGACGGATTGCACATCCGCTACAGTGACGATGACCAGCCGCAAATTATCCAGATTGAAGTCAACGGGCAACCGCTTGATCGCGAGCGTCTGTATCGAGTTGGGACGATCGACATGTTTATGTACAATCGCATGTTTCCCGATTTGCTGCTCGGCAGTGAGGTTACGTTTTTCTTGCCCGAGATGCTGCGGGAAGTGCTCGCCACCACGATACAGGACCAACAGATGCTACAAAACGCGTTTCGGCCACGTTGGGAAAAGATATCGTCAACGTCAAAAAACCAATCGTAGAGACCGGTTTTTCGGGAATGCTATCGAAAAACGGGAGGAGACGAGCGATGCGCTTCATTGATGAAGTATACGAGCTGTACAGAGGACATTTTAATGGCGATGAAGAGGATATTACAGCGGTTGTCGTCGGCATTCTCGCGGAGCAGTCTCGGGATGATTTACTGGACTTGGTCGAGGAAATGGACGAGGAAGAGCTGTTTCACATGCTCGCGACGTATATGATTGAAGTCATGAAACGAAAAGTCGCGATGGAGGATGAGCACTTTCCGACAAGCGTCGTGCATTAAACTAAAATCTAGGAACTACCTTTGGAAACCTCACATTTTTCTTCTGAGCGTCATAGGATGGTAACGCTAACAGACAGGAGAGAAAAAGGAGGAATCTTGATGGTCGAGGTAGTGCCAATCCACTTCCCGGAGGGGACGGCAATTGCTGTCACCGTTCGTTTGCCCAAGACGACGCTATTGGCTGTAACGACCGATCATGGCTACATCATGTGTGGAGCACTGGATGTGGGGCTCTTAAACGAGAGGTTGGCAGCGAGGGAAATTCTTGCCGGTCGTGCAGTAGGGGTCAAGACCATACAGGAATTGCTGGATGCGCCGCTGGAGTCTGTGACGACGACAGCGGAGGAGAAGGGGATTACGGCTGGCATGATTGGACGGGATGCTGTCGTAAAAATGCTGTAAACAAACAAATGGTTTGCCTATAGAAAAAACCTTTGTCCCATCATGACAAAGGTTTTTTCGTTTTCTCGGGTCTTGTTTACCAACGGGCAGATTGTTCTTCACAGATTCCGATCTTGCTTTGCACCGCAATTGTTTTTCCATCAGGTGTCGAGAGCGTCCCGTCATATCGGCCGATTACTTGATGCAGAGTGGTTCGCACCAATGCAAAATTTTTGTGCTCGGTTCGAGCAAAAAGCGGCGTAAAGGTAAGGCGTACCGCAGACGATTCTTCACTCGCAAGCGTCCAAGGGAGCATCCGGTTGTCAGGATCGTAGGAAAAATGAATTTGTTCACTCAGCTTGTAGAGGACACCATCGATCATCAAGCCATTTTCGGTCATACCCGTTCCGTCCGTCCAGCCCCTGCCAAAGTTAAAGCCTGCGACACCCTCCGCGTGACGGAAAGAGCAGGTCGTCCAGTTCCAGCGAGTGTGATACGGCCAAACGCCACGTCCAAAATCCAGACTGGCAAACGCATTCTGCGGATCGAGTAAATAGGTTTTCCCGTTATAGGCAATGGTGCCGTGCACAGGCCGCGCCGTTTGCTTTGAAGTGAACTGAAAGCGCTCCGCACTCCACGGAATGACGACATTTAAGGACTCGGATGGCGGATCAATCACGATGTCGAGCGAAAGAGTTTTATCGCCGGGACAAATAGCAGTCGCTTCTACGCTCGTTCCACTGGCTCCGGGCTGAAAGGAGACAGAGAGCTTGCGACTCGTAAAATGGCAAGGTTCATCTACAGTGGCACCCAGTCGAATCCCTGCACCAAAAGGAACCGTTACGGCACTGTCCGCCGTTTCCCCTGTCGTTAGATCAATAAAATGGACAAAGACAATGCCAGCGTAATCCAGATTGACCATCGCAATCGACATTGCACATTCAGGCGCGGTGATAAACCAAAAATTCCATTTTTTCCGGCGAAGCCAATGCCCGCTAAATTGGCAGTCATGCAACGGATACCGGGACCAGCCAATTGCTTCGGGAAGTAAGCGGCCCTTTTGATCACATAATGAAAGAGGCTGCGTTAACTCTTTTTCGATCAGTGACATACGATCATCTCCCTTGCAAACAAGGATTCTTCCAGACAAACTCGTCTTCCGTGTCTTTCCTCGGTAGACATGAAAAGCAAATCTAGAAAAAATTTCATGTAGAATCAAGTCGAATCACGCTATAATAGGGATACCCTGAGGAAAGGCGACGGAAGGAAATGCGACTGAAATCCATTCAAAAATGCCAGCCGGGTGATAAACTGGCTCGTTCCATCTATACAGAGAATGGAACGATTCTCGTTGGCGCCGGAGTAGAACTAACCCAACGAATGATAGCTCGACTTAAAAACAAAAACGTGAACAGTCTCTACATCCAAGACAAGCGCACGGATGATATCATTGTGGAGACAGTCATTTCCGAAAATACTCGCAGACAAGCAATGTCCATGATTCACGATACATTCCGAACCGTTCATCAAGTCCCGGACAAATGGCAGCAGCTTTTTTCGGACAAGGGTTTGGGACGTAAGCTGCGGGATGTCATGCAAACCGTTGCGGATGAATTGAACAATAATGATTCAGCCATGAATTTATTGGCAGATGCTTGCGCCTTCGACAATTACATATTCACGCACTCATTTAACGTTGCCTTGTATAGCACAGCTCTTGCCATCAATACCGGCTGTTCGGAAAAAGATGTGTTGGAGATTAGTATTGGCGGTATGCTCCACGACATCGGAAAAGTGCATATCCCAGACGATATACTGAAAAAGCCTGGCCGCCTTACACAAGAAGAATTTGAAATCATGAAAAGACATACAGAGATCGGTTTTGAAATGCTGCGTCGGCAAGACGACATCCCTCTGCTTGCAGCCCACTGCGCTTTTCAGCATCACGAGCGCTGGGATGGCTCCGGTTATCCACGGCACCTGAAACAAGAAGAGATTCATCCGTTTGGTCGCTTGATGGCAGTGGCCGACGTATTCGATGCCCTGACGTCGCATCGGGTATACCGTCGAGGAATGCTCCCTCACGAAGCGATGGAGGTGCTCTACTCCGGTTCAGGCAAACTGTTTGACCAAGTCTATGTGGAGGCTTTGCGAAATACGATTGCACTCTACCCTGTTGGTCTGACCGTCACCCTGAACAATGGTCTGTCTGGTGTCGTTGTCGATTCGAACAAAGGAATGCCGAGCCGTCCGATCGTCAGAGTCCTGGTGGATGAAGAAGGTCGGGATATCGAGCATCCTTATGAGTGTGACTTGTCCAAAATGCTGACGCTGATGATCATTGCTTGTGGCGATTTGGTATAATCAGAGCCAGTCCTTCTTTTTGAAAATGATAAACATCGTCGTGCCGATGGCCGCCATACATCCCAGCACGATGTAGTAGCCATAGGGGGAACGAAGCTCGGGCATCACATCAAAGTTCATCCCGTATATCCCCGTCACAATCGTCAATGGCATAAAAATCGTCGTCAAGGCGGTAAAAACACGCATAATATCGTTGGCTCTGCCGGCAAGCGCCGCTTGATACGCTTCGCGCAAGTTTCCAATGAGCTCGCGAAAAGCTTCAAAGCTCTCTACAATTTTGCTGGCATCCTCTACAATATCGCCAAAGTACTTCCGCAAATAAGGTTGAATCAGCGGGAGTTCTTTTTTATGTAGGGCGTCAATCAAATCCCGCTGGGGAACGAGCATTTTACGGGCGTACAAGATCTCACTGCGCAGCCCGATAATTTGATCCAGATGGGATTTTTTCGTGTGCATCAAAATTTGTTCTTCCAGATCTTCAAGCAGGTCCTCAATTTTTTCGGTTACATCAAAATAGAGATCGACAATTTGGTCTACCAAGTAGTACAGAAACGAATCGGGGCGGTTGACTTCTTTTTCCCGGATGATCGACAGCATGGTAGTGAATTCTGGGGCCTCCTGCTTCGTTACGGTGATGATGGTGCTGCTGCCCAAAAAAATATTGATCTCGCGCAAGAAGATATCATGATTGTGGAAGGTAATGCCATTGATGACCATAAAGTAATGATCATCGTAATTTTGCAGCTTGGGCCGCTGTTCTTCCTCGTCGATGCAGTCCTCGACAGCCAGATGATGCAGTCCGAACAGCGGCTGTAAAATATCCAAATCGAATGGAGCGGCATGAATCCAGTAAAACCCGTTCACAGGTGGAGTAGCAGCTTCTTCGATGTCTTCTATCTCAGTGATGATTCCGTTTTGTACGAGCCTTATCTTCATGATCGATTCTCCTGCAAGTAGATTCGTTTTCAGCGGGGAGACGGGGCCAGATCTGTGTGAGAATCAATTCATATGCAGAACGAAGTGCCCGGCGGCTAGGCGGAGCCTGTGATGCACGCTGTTGCTTGGGAGTCTTCATGCAAGTAGCCTCCTCGATGAAAGCCTTCATCCTATACGTATGAACGTCAACTCGTCCTTTTTCCCGCTGCGGCTAGTGGTAATATTGCCATAGTGTTCCTCACTTTCTGCGATCCCTTTCTCTATTTTACCGTTTAGGACGGTTTGACCAAAGCCATTTTTTGCATACTACAGATAACCTGAGCAGATGAAAAGGTGGATGTATCGACATGTGGACAAGCAAAAGGGTAGGTATGATCGGCTGTATCGTATGGATGTTGACAGGAGCCGGGTGGGGACAAGCAGCTCTTGCCCTGGAGGTGAGAGACGTACAACCTCCTCCGACTGTGTTCGAGGAAATCCAGATCAAACAGCAGGATGTGACAGGCGATGGTCGACCGGATCTCGTTACGTTGCTAGGAAAGAGATTTGCGGCAGACAGCCCTTACTTCGAGCACTTAAAAATCATGGTTCAAGACCCCGTTGCGAAAAAAACAACCTTTTTTACAACACCGTATGGCGCTTATCAGCCGGAGATGTTCTTTTGTGATTTTACAGGAGGCGGTGTGCAACAAATTTTGCTTCAGGCGCCGACTGGGGGCAGTGCAGGGACGTCTGAGTTTTATTTGTTCGCAAACAAGGACAACAAGCCGGCGATTCTGCCAGTTCCGCAGCCCTTGACGATTTCGGGCTCCTATCAGGATCATTACAAGGTGCCTTTGACGATCAAGGAGACGGGGGAGACTGTCGTTCTCGATTTGTCTGATCGCAAAAAAATCTATGAAGAAAATGGTGTATACAAGAACGGGAAGCTGGTTTCTCCAGTAGAGGTCATGCCTAACACGTTCAGCGTACTCAAGCCCATCGATGAGAATCGCGATGGAATCTGTGAATTAAAAGGGGAACAAAGAGTCAGTGGTGTTGCCAACGCCGATACGATCGCGTATGTGGAGTCCTACTGGAAATGGGACAAGACAAGCTGGAAGCTGCAACGAGTAGTTGTGAGGAAAGCGGAAATGTAGGCGTAGCTAGGCTCAAACAACCGCCCATAGACAAGGTGGGCGGTTTACACCCGTTTGTAAAGGGGTATATAATTGAAAGGATATTCCAGAGATATATGTACTCGGATAAAAGGAGTTCAGGCTATGAGCACATGTCCGTTTTCCACCTTTTTTGGGTTGAAAGGGAAAGGAAAAAGTGAATCTTTTTTTCAGGGGGTGAAGGAAAAGGGGGAAGTGCATATTGTAGGGAAAAACACCCTCGCAAAGCAACTAGCAATGATCAACCTGACCGAAGAAGAACTGACCATTGTGAAAGCACTTCAGCCACTTATCATTCAAAATATTGACGCTATTGTCGACTATTTTTATGCCAGTATTGAAAATGAACCGATTTTAATGAAGATTGTAAACCAAAACAGCACGATTGAACGGTTGAAATTAACGTTGAACCGCCATATCTCCGAAATGTTTAGCGGACGCATCGACAGCGCTTATATTGAACAGCGCAGTAGAATTGCGGTTATTCATATGCGAATTGGCTTGGAACCAAAATGGTACTTGAGTGCCTTCCAAAACATGATGGTTTCCTTGATTGATCTCTTGCAAAAAAACATCGCGGACAAGGATGAATTCGTACGAGCCCTCACAGCCGTCACGAAGATTCTAAGCATCGAACAGCAAATTGTGCTGGAGGAATATGAAAACGAGCATGAAAAGGCACGGCGAGCGGAACAAGACAAAAAGGACGAGCTGCGAATCCTCCTGACCAATTCTGCACATGAGCTGGCAGCGGTCTCAGAAGAAAACAGCGCGTCAGTTGTGCAATTGACAGAACAGTCGAGAGAAGTGCTTCGTTTTGCTGAAAATGGCACGGGCTTTTCCACGAAAGCACAAGACCTGTCCCGTGAAGGCAAAGAAAAGCTGGAAAAACAACAAGAGCAAATGTGCTTGATTCAGAGCAGCGTCAAGCAAATCTCGGAAGAAATGAACGCGATGGAGGAAAACGCAGAAAAAATCCAAGGGATTGTAGAGGTCGTGACGGCAATTGCTGAGCAGACAAATCTTTTGGCATTAAATGCTGCGATTGAAGCAGCACGTGCTGGTGAACAGGGACGTGGATTTGCCGTCGTAGCCGATGAGGTACGCAAGCTGGCAGAACAGACCAAAAAGTCGGTTTTCGGTGTGCGTGAACTGATCGAGAAGACGAATCAACAGACAGTGGTCCTCTCGTCTGTCGTGATAGAAATTCAAGCGTTGGTCCAATCGAGCACGGCGGTAGTAAACGAGACGAATGCCTTTTTTGAAGGAATCATGAGCGCTGTCTCAGACAGTAAAGAACAGAGCTCACGGATTCAGCGGGAGCTGGAAAACTTCTTCAAAGTCATGGAGGATATGAACCAAGCGGTTGCACAGGTAGCCAGCTCTGCGGATGAGCTATCGGAAATAACAGAAAACCTGTAAAAAGTATTACGTTGTCGGTTCAAAGGAGCAATATTGGCGGCAATTACGCAGTGGAGGACTGTAAACGTTTACGGAAACAACTGGACTTTGTCCATTGTTGCGAATGGCGTGAATTTCCCCTGGCTCTACAAAATAGCATTCACCCGTGCTGACATGAGTTGTTTGTGCTCGTTGAACTTCATTTTCAATATTCGTTTGGACATAAATCATATTTGTTAACGTGCCTGAGACTACCAATTCCCATCCAAAAGAGTCACCGTGATTATGTGGAATGGATTCCTGATCTGCTGGCAGATGGATCAAGACAACCTCTACATGTGGCGTGGAGAATAATACTTTGCGTCCATAAGGCAGATTTAGCGGCTCCGGGATGTATGGACCGAGCTGTTCCATGCAGGGAGACAGGGAAATGAGAGCGTGTCTAAGCTGGGCAGGAGTAGGCGAAACGAGGGACCCAAATGCTTGTTCCAGACGTTCCAGATTCATAAATAACCTCCCAAACGAAAGTCATACTCCCTATACCATATGATCGAATTTCAAGAGTAGTGATAGCCTGAGTTCGTCCAAAAGGGAATTATTTACCATTATTATTGCATTGTAAATCAACAGGATTACTTGAGATTGGGGCGCTTTGAAAGAAAAAGCGTCCTTTTTGTGCTATCGACAATCAGCCGACTCACCACCTATTATGGAAGTACGGCAACAAATGCCGAACAGGACGATTTGGGGAAGCGTCCCCCTTCAGAATGTTTCGAGTAACAAAAGCTTTATCCTGATTTTCATTCAAGAGGAGGCATGCGCATGTCAACTGCCATAATCAGTGTACGCACCCACTAGAGGGGGGCGTTGATTCAAACCACCTGTCATGATCGGGAGGTTTGGATGCAGATGAATAAGAAATGGTACTTGTATGTCAATGCGTTGTCATCCTTGGGATCACGGATGAATTTGATCGCGTGTAGCGCGTTGATTTTTACATTTGAACATAGTGCTTATTGGATGACCGCTTTTTTCGTTGCAAGGCAATTAGGGGGGATGCTGTTTAGTCCCTTGGCAGGCGTGTTGGCTGATCGAATGGACAGAAGGCGTACCATGATCGCAAGCGACTTGGGGGCCGGTCTTGCTATTTTGGCCATCG